>PWYO01000306.1 GCA_003567835.1 Actinomycetota bacterium
AGGGGCAGCCTGGACTGAAAATGGTAACTGGTTTTTAAAAGGTCAAACCTGAGTTTGTGAAGGGCCATCTTCACCAGGCTGTCTGTGCCCGGGGTTTTGATGGCCCCGGGAAGGACCACATTAACCCTGTAGCCCATTTTTCCGTAATCCCTGGCCAGGGAACGGGTAAGCGCTATAATGCCCGATTTGGTCATACTGTAATGGGCCATATCATCTTTGAAGGGCATAATGGCTTCAATGGAAGAGATGTTGACAATCATGCCCCCACGTTTGCCCCTTCTTTTTATAAAATTCTTGCTCATCCAAACCACTGAGTTAAGATTGATGTCCACCAGCTGCCGCAGGAAAGCTTCATCGAGATCCATATAATTTTTAAAAGGGTAGATGCCGGCATTATTGACCAGAATATCCGGCAGATCGGGCTCCAGCTGGTCCCATAGGCGGTCTATTTCCGCTTTCTTGGCCAGGTCTATGGTGCAAGCCTTGTTAATGCAGGCAAATCTGTGGATGCTTTTCTGGGTCTTTTTTAAACCATTGGGGTCAATATCCACCAAAACCAGTTCCGCGCCTGCTTCTGCAAAGCGTTTGGCAATGGCCTTGCCGATGCCTGAGGCAGACCCGGTAATCAAGGCAGTCTTGCCTTTCAGGGATATAAGTTTGCTCAATTTGCGAATATCTCGGGAATATGCTCTTCTTGTCATAGTTCTATTATAAATGGAAACCATATTGGCTTCAATTTTTTTCCCGACGGGCAGAGGGGTGCGAACTTCCAGGACAAATAGGACCGGCGGCAGCCGTCACAGCAGGCGGCGCAAAAAAGGGTAAAAGCCTATGCTTTGTTTTTTAAGGCACTGATTTTGGCCATATACCCTGCTGTATCAAATTTCCTTTCCAATCCCTTTAAGGACATATACCGTATTTTTCCAAATACATCCCTTTCCTTGAAAGCCCGGTCATGGACACCCCCTATGCTCCAGGCAATGCCCGCATAGCCATTGGGGTCCCTTCCATCAAGCTGGTAACGGTCATTGAGGTATACCGCAAAGTCCAGAGCCTGCTGGGGGTTTTGGGTCCACTCCAAAATCTTTTTGGCCCAGTACATCCGCATATATCCGTGCATGTTGCCGGTGATGCGCATTTCATCCTGGGCGGCGTTCCATACCGGATCATGGGTGGCAGCCTGTTCAAACTGTTCCAAAGGGTAGAGGTATGGCCGAGGGTCGCTCCAATGGTCTTTTAAGGTCTGCCGGGCCCAATGGGGAAATCCCCTGAATTGGTCATAAAGCCTGTTGTAATAGCAAAAGTTGTCGGCCAGCTCCCGCCGGACCACCAGCTCTTCCAGGAAGGCCTGCTGGCCGCTGCCGGGCTCAAACTGCAAAGCTTCCAGGGCAATGCGCTGTGCTGCGATCTGCCCAAAATGTATATATGGGCTGAGATTGGAAGTGGCTTCTCGGTTGGGGTCATTTTTATAACGGTCATAATGCCCAAGCTTATGCTCAAAAAATGTTTCCATAGCCCCAAACGCTTCCTTTTGGCCGGGCTTCTGGGTAAAATCCTTTAATAGATGCTGGCCCAAGCCCCTTTTTTGAACCAATTTTTGCCAGTCGGCAGCCAATGGCCGAAATCCAGCAGGAAGCTTTTGTTTGTCCAGGGGCATAAAATCGGTCAAAAACCGGTCCTTGTTCTGATTGATTTTGGGCCGAAGGGTATAGGCGGCATACGCCTGCTTGGGGGAAGCCTGCCAGCAGGGAACAATATTATGCGCGTCAACCTCATAAAAGGGGATGGGGAGCCCCTTGGCAACCCGTTCATTCCAGGTTCTCTTGATGCGCAAAGGGCTGAAATCGGTCACCAGCACCCCAATCGGTTTGCTGGTTAAAAACCCTTTTAGCTGTACTGCGGGATCGCCTTCCAGCAGCACCAGGGGGATGTTTTTCTGGGCCAGGTTTTTTTCAGTCTCTTTTAGGCCTTGCAGCATAAACATAAAATGCTTGTCCTGCGCCTGCAAAAAATGGGGGGCCAGGCAGAATACCACCACCACCTGCCTGTTCAGGTCCTGGGCGAGGGACTGCGCAAATAAAAGCGCCCAGTTGTCCTGGGCCCGCTGGTCTCTGCTCATCCAATAGGCCACAGGCCCTTCTCCAGGGATCCCTTCCTTTAATTTTCTCACCCTTTGGCGGTCCATCAGATAATTTTTTTTGCATCCACAAAAAAGATGGTAACAGTTATTATAATACTTAAGATATGATTTTTAAGCAAAAGGATAACCGGTATGCAAAAAGGGCATAACCATCACCAAATGATGGTAAAGGATTTTAAAAAAAGGTTTATGATATCTGTTATAGCCACTGTGCCGGTCCTTTTGCTTTCTCCCATGATCCAGCAGTTTCTGGGCATCGCGCATCTGGTGGCCTTTCCTGGAGACACCTACCTTTTGTTTGCACTTTCTACTTTTATCTATTTTTATGGCGGGTGGCCTTTCCTTAAAGGGATGTATGGTGAGGTTAAAAAAAAGCAGCCGGGCATGATGACTTTGATCGGACTGGCCATATCCGTAGCCTATATTTACAGTTCCGCAGTTGTTTTCGGGCTTGAAGGGGAGCTCCTTTTCTGGGAGCTTGCCACCCTGGTGGTCATCATGCTTCTGGGCCACTGGATTGAAATGAAATCCGTGATGGGCGCATCCAATGCACTTGAACAGCTGGCCAGGATGATGCCCTCTGAAGCCCATAAAATAGAGGAGGGGGGAGAAATTTCTGATCTTCCGCTCTCCGAACTTAAAAAGGGTGATTCCGTACTGGTTAAACCTGGAGAGAAAGTGCCCGCAGACGGGAAAGTGTTCGAAGGGCAGAGTTCGGTAAACGAAGCCATGCTTACCGGAGAATCAACCCCTGTTGAAAAAAAGAAGGGTTCGGAAGTTATAGGCGGTTCCATCAATAGTGAGGGCGCACTGAAGGTAACCATTGAAAAAACCGGAGAAGAATCATTCCTGTCCCAGATCATTGAAAGGGTAAAAGAAGCCCAGGAGAGCAAATCCAGGACCCAGAATCTTGCCGACCGGGCTGCCAGGTGGCTTACATTCATAGCCCTGGGCACAGGTACGCTCACTTTTATCATATGGCTGCTGTTTGCAGGAAGGGAATTTTCATTTTCTTTGGAAAGGACAGTAACCGTCATGGTTATCACCTGCCCGCATGCACTGGGGCTGGCCATACCCCTGGTGGTTGCCGTTTCTACCCTCCTGTCGGCTAAAAACGGCCTTATAATCAGAAACAGGGCTGCATTTGAGGGTGCCCGGCGCATGGATGCCATCATTTTTGATAAAACAGGGACCCTCACCCGTGGGGAATTCGGGGTAACCGATACAATAAGCTTTACCGATTCCTACAGCCGCCAGGAAATACTGAAACTTGCTGCATCTGTGGAAATACATTCAGAACATCCCATAGCCAAAGGCATAGCCGGTGCGGCCAAACAAACATATAAGGCAAAAAACTTCAAGTCCATAACCGGCAAAGGCGTGCAGGCAGAGGTATCGAAAAAACTGGTCAAAGTGGTGAGCGGAGGATACCTCAAAGACAAAAACATGGCCCCAAAAGATGCGGATCAAACCGCATCTTTTGCTTCACAGGGCAAAACCGTAGTCTATGTCATCATAGACCATAAGCCGGCAGGGGCAATCGCTTTGGCAGACATCATAAGGGATGAGTCAAAACAGGCCATCGACAAGCTCAAAAAAATGGGCATAAAGCCCATGATGCTTACCGGAGACCACCAGCGGGTAGCCGCCTGGGTTGCAGACCAGCTTGGGCTGGAGGAATATTTTGCAGAGGTGCTGCCCGAAGAAAAAGCTGATAAAATAAAAGAGGTAAAAGCAAGGAATTTAACCGTGGCCATGACCGGCGACGGTGTAAACGATGCTCCCGCTTTGGCCGAAGCTGATATTGGCATCGCTATTGGGGCGGGAACCGATGTAGCCATAGAGACGGCCGACATTATATTGGTCAAAAGCAGTCCCAGGGATGTGGTTAATTTGATCGGATTGTCCAGGGCGACCTACCGCAAGATGCTGCAAAACCTGGCCTGGGCTACGGGATACAATGTGTTTGCCCTGCCGGTGGCAGCAGGGGTTCTTTTTCCCCTGGGCATACTTCTCAGCCCTGCGGTGGGGGCGGTGCTTATGTCTTTGAGCACCATCATCGTAGCCATCAATGCTCGATTGTTAAAATACAAAGAATAGAGGTGTTTGGTATAAAATGGCCCAGAAAAAATTGAACCAACTGATTCATGAAAAAAGCCCTTACCTTAGGCAGCATGCTTCCAATCCGGTCCACTGGTATCCTTGGTGCAGCCAAGCATTTGAGGAAGCCAGCCGGCAGGACAAGCCTATCTTTTTATCCATTGGCTACTCCTCCTGCCACTGGTGCCATGTTATGGAGGAGGAATCTTTTAAAGACCAGGAGATAGCCCGGATCCTAAACCAGCATTTTATCAGCATCAAGGTGGACCGGGAAGAAAGGCCGGATATTGACAAGACCTATATGTCGGTAGCCCAGATCCTTGCAGATACTTCAGGCTGGCCGCTGACCATTGTCATGACCCCTGAGCAGAAACCTTTTTTTGCAGCCACCTATATCCCCAAAGAGGATCGGTACGGCAGGATGGGACTGGCCAACCTTTTGGAGCACATAAAAAAAGTATGGGATCAGAAACGGGAGCAAATAGAACAATCCGCAGAAAAAATTTGCTCTGCACTGACAAAAGCTTCCCAGCAACCGCCTCAGACGGATTTTCAGCAATCTTTTTTCGGCCGTGCCTACCAAAAGCTGGAAGCGTCCTTTGACCAGGCCCACGGGGGATTTGGAAACCAGCCGAAATTTCCCATCCCTTCCAACCTCCTGTTCCTTTTGCGGTATGGCTGGCAGAACAAACAGGAAAAAGCCCATCATATGGTAACCAAAACCCTGGACAGCATGCGCAAAGGGGGCATATGGGACCATGTGGGCTTCGGCTTTCACCGGTATGCTACGGACAGGGCCTGGAAGGTGCCCCACTTTGAAAAGATGCTCTATGACCAGGCCATGCTTTCCGTAGCCTATATCGACGCTTTTCTGCTAACTTCCAGAAAGGCATACAGCCAGACAGCCAAAGACATGTTTACCTTTGTATTCAGGGATCTGACCCGCAAAGAAGGCGGTTTTTATGCTTCAGTGGATGCAGACAGCCAGGGGGAGGAGGGCAAATACTACCTGTGGACACCGCAGCAGGTCTCCGATGTTTTGGACAAAGAACATGCTGCGATCATCTGCAGCGTTTTCAATATCACGGAGCAAGGCAACTTTGCAGATGCGCCAGGTCCCCAAGGCCAAAACATCCTCCACCAAACCCAAAGCATGTCAGCGCTTGCCAAAAAGCTTAAGATGCATACCTGGGAACTGGAAGAGGTGGTGCACCAATGCCTGGAAAAACTGTTTTTGGCCAGGAAAAAAAGAAAACCGCCCCTGGTGGATCAAAAAATACTGACCGATTGGAATGGGCTGATGATTGCCGCCTTATGCAAGGGCGCCCGGGCTTTTGACCGGCCCATGTATACCGAAGAAGCAAAAAAGGCCGCCGATTTTATATTAAATCATATGCTGGACCGCGGCCAGCTGGCCCACTGCTGGCTGGAAGACGGCCCCAGCCGGGCACCGGCCACCGTAGAAGACTATGCCTATTTCGTCTTCGGGCTGCTGGAGCTCTACCAGGCCACTTTTCATCTCCGGTATTTAAAATCCGCTTATGCGCTGCAGCAGAAAGCCATAGACCTTTTCTGGGATCAGAAAAACGGCGGTTTTCATTTTAGTGCCCAAAAAGAGCAGCCGGTCATCTTCCTGCTCAAGGAAAGCAGCGATGCGCCGCTGCCCTCGGGCAATTCCGTGGCCCTGCACAATCTGATGCGGCTTTCCAAGCTGACCAGCGACCAGTCCTTTGCGGATAAAGGCCAGGCGATCTTGGACTGCTTTGCCCATAACATGGAGCATATGCCCGATTTTCATTCCTTTATGCTCTATGCTGCTTACCTGGTTTACCATAAAACCGCCGAAGTGGTCATTTGCGGGCAGAGTTATGCCCGGGATACCATAGAGATGATGGAAAAGGTCCAAAAACAGTATTTGCCCCATGCTGTTCTGATATTCAAGCCTGCCGAGCAGGACAACCATCAGCTGGACCAAATTACCGGATTTACCGAACCCTATACGGGCCTGGAGAAAAAAGCCACTGCCTATGTCTGTTCTGATTTCAGCTGCAAGGCTCCTACCACAAGCCCGGATACACTTATGGACATGCTGGGGCAATAAAAAAAACCCCGAGTTATCTTTGACCTTGGCTCACGCCTTAGGCTACTCAACATCTCGGGGCTCTACTTAAGACTTTTCTTAGGAACTTTTCAGGATGTTAACCTGTGGTTTATCCTTTCGTCAAAACCATCAAGTTTCTCCCGAAGGTTGCCTCCTGCCTTAAGGGTAATTATACGGTAACAAATTAAAAAAACCTTGTCAATCTAATTTTTTCTTTTTTTAGGGAGTACCGGGTCCCGCAAAAAATCAGGGTTCCATTGGCCCTGGGCCAAGCCAAACATTGGACATGTTTCGCCCCTCTGGTCAAATAGGATTGAAATAAAATCTGCAGGTAAAAACCATAAATTGACTATAAAAAGAGCCGCTTCTTTATGTTGCAAACATAACCCCCAGAAGGCCAATACCGGAAAATAGTCATGAATTTTTTTTGGGACCCTTAACAAACAGCCCTTTTTTAGCAATCCTTCCATTTTTTTTAAACATGCATCTGTTCTGGTCATAGAATTTTTTGAGATCACACAATGCCCGTATTGGCATGCGAAAACCATGCAAAAACAACCATCCTGCATTTTGCGGGCCCCATGCTGTTCAAATAACGGTTCGCCTGTTTGGGATGCATGCCTGTAAAAAAACTTGTACACAATGCGAACCCAAATAACCGGCAGCTCTTATGGGAAGGGATATGATAATCTTGGTAATTTTCTGCCCAGCGGAAAAAATATACCGGATTTTAAAAACAGCTAAAAAAGGGGAGCCCTGGGCAAAATTTTTGCAAAT
>PWYO01000287.1 GCA_003567835.1 Actinomycetota bacterium
ATATTGGGCATTATCAGCATCGGCCAGACGCTTCTGATTATCTCCCGGGGCATAGACTTATCCGTTGGCGCTACGGCCACCCTGGTGGTGGTTTTAATCTGTGCCATTTCCATGGGTGATGCAAGGTATACGGTCCGCGTTATATTCATAGCCCTGGCCGCGGGGGTTTTAATCGGGATGATCAATGGATTGCTGGTGGTAAAATTCCGCATCTCTCCATTGGTAGGTTCTTTGGGGGTGATGAGCCTGGTCACCGGGGTCACCTATTTATATACCAGAGGATTTGCAAGAGGCTCAGCGCCGGATTTCATTGCCTATATCGGCCATGGCAGAGTTTTCGGGGTTATACCCGTATCGGTGATCCTGTGGGCGGTTATTGCTGCGGTTATCATCTATGTCCTTAAGAAAACTTCTTTTGGGCGCTACATATTCGCCTGCGGAGCCAATCCCAAAGCAGCCTTTATGGCGGGAATCAATCCTAAAAAAATTATATTTTATGTCTATATGATCAGCGGACTGCTGACCGCCATTGCCGGCATTATATGGGCAGGGTATTTAAGGACCCAGCCCACCCTGGTGGGCGGAGAATACTACCCCCTGGATTCACTGACTGCAGTCATTATCGGGGGGACTACTTTTGCCGGCGGCAAAGGGACCATACTGGGCACCATAATCGGTGTGATTATTATTTCCCTGCTTTCAAGTTTGCTGAATATGATGGGTTTGGTGCATGGGGTTAAGCTGCTTCTGCAGGGTTTGATTATCATGCTTATGGTCTTTGCCTATACAGGAAGGAAGACCTTTAGCTGATCCAATAGGATCAAGCATTTTCATAGTGGCAACACCACGCACAATCGAATGAAGAAAGGAACCTAAAATGAAACTGAAATCATTATTTGCGCCTATAAAACTAGGAAAAACGGACCTGGAAAACCGGGTGGTCCTGGCCCCTATGGGGACCAGCTTATACAGCCCGGATGACAAATGGCCCCGGCGGACCATACGCTATTTTCAAGAGCGTGCCGCTGGGGGCGTAGGTCTTATTTTATCGTCTTTTACCCGGGTGCATGACAAGCTTGCCACCGGCCATACCCCGCTTACCGGCATCTATGATGACCGGTTTATTCCTTCCCATATAGAGCTGGTAGACAAGGTGCACCAGCACGGGGCCAAGATTTTTCTCCAGATTGCCCTGCACGGCTGCAAGTTTGGAGGAACCGAAGCCCCGTCTTCCATCTACAGCTTAAACTACAATGTAAAGCCCAGGGCACTGACCACCGATGAATTGGATTACCTGGTAGAGTGCTTTATAAAAGCAGGGCTCCGGGCGCATCAGGCAGGATATGACGGGGTAGAGGTTCACGGAGGCTACAGCTATCTCATCGGACAGATGATCTCACCTGCCTTAAACAAGCGTGATGACAAATACGGGGGCTCTTTTGAGGGCAGGATGAAATTTCCTGTGGATATCATCAAAGGCATCCTTGAGGCGCAGCCTGATTTTACGGTGGGCTTTAAATACAGCGCCTATGAATGGCTGTCCGGCGGGGTAGATTTAAAGCTTGCAAAAAAGATGGGCCAGTATGTCTCCAAGACCGGCATATCCTATCTGGATATTGCCAGTTCTTCATCCACTACGGTGGTCAAGAGCAGTGATTATTCCCATGTGCCTCCAATTTATGTGCCCAGGAATACCCTGATGCCTTTGGCAGAAGCCATCAAGGAAGCATGCCCGGATATGCCGGTGATTGCCAACGGGGCCATAGCCGTTCCGGAGGAAGCCGATGCGGCCATTGCTGTCGGCCAATGCGATCTGGTCGCTGTGGGCAGGGCGCTTATTGCCGATCCCTACTGGGCCAGCAAGGCCAAACAGGACAAATGTGAAACCATTACCCCCTGCATCCGATGCAATATATGCCACCACCAGCTATGGCTGGGAACGCCCTTATGCTGTTCTGTAAATCCCTATGTGATGAAAGAAGCACAACAATATCTGGCCAAGCCCAGCGTCAAAAAAGAAGTATTGATAGCAGGTGCAGGCCCTGCCGGCATGCGCTGCGCAATAACCGCCGCAAAGCGGGGCCACCGGGTTACCCTGTGCGAGAAAAAAGGCCATGTGGGGGGCATGATGTACCCCGGCAGCCGGCCCGCATTTAAGGAGGATGTGGCCAGAGCGCTGCAATGGTTTGAGGATGCCCTAAAGGCGGAACAGAATATTACTTTAAAACTGAATACCCCGGTGACTGCGGAAATGGTTGAAGAAGCCAACCCGGACGCACTGGTGATCAGCATAGGCGCTGATCCGGTTATGCCCGATGTTCCAGGCATGGACAAGCCCCATGTCGATTCGGCGGTAAACATATTGCATGATGTTTCCCAATACAGGGGAAGCAGGGCGGTGGTCATTGGCGGCGGAGAAGTCGGATGCGAGACAGCCTGTTATCTGGCGGACCATGGTTTTGCAGTGACCCTGGTGGAAGTCCTGCCTCAAATTTTAGAAGAGACCGAGATCACAGAAATCGAATTGCGTTTAACCGATCTCATGAAAGAGAAAGGGATTAAGGTGATGACCAATACCAAACTCAATGCCATCACCGACCAGGGCGCAGAAGTTATCGTTCCCTATGATACCCAGATGGGGCTGGAAGAAGGGGGCAGAGAAGTAGGCCTTGACGCCGATGTGGTGGCCATTGCCGTAAATCTTAAAGCCAATCAGGCATTGATCAAACTGCTTTCCATGAAGTCCCAGGAAATCCATGTCATAGGAGACTGCGCACAAGTGGCCAGGATCAGGGAAGCGGTTGAAGCAGGGGAGCAGGTAGGCAAAATCTTATAACCACCCAGGAGGAATCATGAAGATTACCGAACACGTATATCTGGTAGGAAGCGGTCATTACGGCATAAGCCATGCATTCGACAGCAGCATTTATGTGGTGGACTGCGGCTCCGAGCTGGTCATGATTGATACCGGGGCCGGCTGTGATGTGCCCGGGATTATAGAAAATATCAAAAAGGACGGACTGAACCCTGAACATATATCCACCATTCTGCTCACCCATTCCCATGCAGACCATGCGGGAGGGGCCAGTGCGCTTAAGGCATCCTATGGATGCAAGGTCTGTATCAGCAAAATCGAATCAGGTTTTCTGGCCAAAGGCGATGATAAGAGCCTGAAGCTGGATGTGGCTAAAAGAAGCGGATTGTATGCGCCGGATTATACGTTTTCACCCTGCAAGCCTTCGGAAACCTTGGCAGACGGGGATCGGCGCAGCATCGGTGATTTTGTATGCAAGTCCATCATGGTACCGGGCCATAGCGAAGGTTCCATGTGTTTTCAGGTCAATCTGCCTGAAGGCAAGGCCTTGTTTACCGGTGATGTGGTTTTTGCCCAGGGGGCCATTGGTTTACTCAATTGTGACGGTTCAGACCTTTCCCTGTACAGGAAACATATCGGCAGGCTTTCCGGGCTGGACATTGACCTGCTGTTTCCAGGACACCATGTTTTTGTATTGTCAGAGGGCCAAGGCCATATCCATAAGGCCATTGAATCGCTTAAGCTGATTGGCATCCCCAAGAACTTCTTATAGGAAAATGCTGACAGCAGGTATTGAACAAAAAAATTGAAATGCATGTTTGACCATATTTGGAGGCAAGATGAACGATTTATTGATGATCCCCGGTCCAGTGGAGACCCCTGATGCCATTATCGAAGCGTTCAATGGGCAAACGGTGGCCCATTACGGAGAAGAGTTCAGGGACCTGTATGTGGATACGGTGCAAAGATTATCCAGGGTCCTGGGCAGCAGCGGGTGGTCCTTTTTGATTCCCGGTTCCGGGTCTACGGCTCTGGAGGCCATCGGGACCAATTACTGCAGTTCAAAAAAATGCTTGATTTTAAATAATGGTCATTTTGGGGACCGGATTCATGAAATTGCGTCCAGGCATTCTTCAAAAGTGGAGCAGCTTATTTTCGAAAAAGGAAAAAGCTATGATTTGGAAGTGGTGGAGGCCTATTTGCGGGAAGGCGGATATGATTTGGTATGGATGGTCCATGTGGATACCAGCATAGGGATTCTCAATCCCCTAAAAGAAGTGGCTGCACTGGCAAAAAAATACCAGGCAAGGGTATTCGTTGATGCCATTGCCAGCGGCGGCATAGAGGAAATTAACATGGATGCCTGGGGCATAGACGGGGTCGCCAATGCCACCCAGAAAGGCTTTTCCTGCCCTGCCGGTTTTGGACTGCTTACCCTAAGCAAAGAATTGGTGGAAGACGCAAAAAACAAGCCCCCCAACAGCTGGTATCTTGATGTGGGGGTCTGGGTGGAATACTACCATATGTGGAATGACTGGCATCCTTATCCGGTATCGCTGCCCACCAATCTGGTCAAAGCTTTAAACAAAAGCCTGGAGCTTATAGAAAAAGAAGGCATTGACAACCGGGTGGCTGCCTACAGGGATGTATCGGAAAGGGTTATACGGGCGGTTAGGCGGCTGGGCCTGGACCTGTTTGTGCCCCAAAGCTGTGCGGCCCACGGGCTTACAGCGGTGACCACCCTGGAAACATTTGATGCCGCTGCATTCATTGCCTTCCTAAAGCAGAAATTCCGGATACAGATTGGCGGCTCGCTGGACAGCAAAATGAAATCCTCCGTGTTTAGAATCGGCCATATGAGCACCAAACAATGCCTGGACCGGAATTTATGCGCGGTGATTGGCGCTTTAGCGGCCTATATGAAGCATAAAAACATAGAAGTGGATGCAGAAGGGGCTTTGTCTGCATTGATGTGACCATCTCAGGCAAGCTGCAAGCCTGCCTATGGTTATAATATGGGGATAGCGGACCCAGGAAAGGTTTTTTTACCAAAGCCCATGAACAAGAAACGGATTACTATGACCGCAAAAAATCTTTTAGGCAAATTAATTGAAAAAATTGATCAAAAAGAAGTGGTAGGCATCCTAAAAGACCTGATCAGCGTGCCAGGCCATGTGGACTGCCCCGGCCAGGAAGAGGAAATCAGCAAAGCGGTCTTTGCGCTGTTTGAAGACATGGGCATGGAAGTTTCTACCCAAAAAGTAGAACCCCATCGACATAATGTCATTGCCAGGATGGCCGGGAGCGGAAAAAAGAAAAGCTTGGCCCTAAACGGCCATCTGGATACTGTGCCCCCAAGTGATAATATGAAACACAGCAAACCCTACATCACCGACGGCAAGGTTTACGGCCTGGGTGCGGTGGACATGAAGGGGGGCATTGCCGCAATGGCCTATGCCATGATGCTGGTGAAGCAAGCCGGTATTGCCCTGGACGGGGACCTGTTTTTTACCGGCGTGGTGGGAGAAGAATCCGGGGGCGTGGGGACCCATCACTTGATGGCTGAAAGCGGTTTTTGTGCCGACTATTTTGTGGTAGGAGAGCCCACCGGATTGAAAATTGTCAACTCCCATAAAGGGGTTTTCAATATGGAAGTGGTCATTGAAGGAAAGGCGGTGCATGCCAGTATTCCCCAGAAAGGCCTTAATGCCATTGATGCCATGGCCGATTTTATATATCTGCTGAACCATGCATACAAACCAGTGCTCCAGAAACGGAGCCAGGAGGAAGTGGGCAGCCCAAGCATCAACTGCGGCATTGTCCGGGGGGGCCAGAAAATCAATGTGGTGGCTGATCGATGCCTGCTGAACCTGGACCGGAGATGGATTGAAGCCGAGCGGGATGTTGATATGATTGCTGAAATAAAACCCTATCTGGCCCAAGCCTGCGCCAAGGATTCCGGCTACCGGTATCATATTACACCCTTATTGCCCCAGGGGCGCTATTTTGGCCCCTTTTTTATGCCCCAGGACCATGCGTTTGTCAAAATCTGCAGGAACGCTTTCCAGAAAATCGGCCTGCAGGGGGAGGTGTCCGGGATGCAGGGCTGGACTGACGGAGCCACAATCCTCCATAGGGGCTTCCCTGCCCTGATCATTGGCCCGGGGGCCATGGAGTATGCGCATACCGCAGAAGAGCATATCCTTATATCAGAGGTGGTGGATGCGGTTAAATTTTATATTTCCCTGATACTGGAAATCTGTGCCGGTCAGCCGGCAAACTGATTCTCTCAATATTGGTAAAAAAATGGACAGCGTACAACCATGAAGGCATTGCAGAAAGTGTTTAAAATCATTGATATCTTAAAACAAGGCAAGGAAGCCAGGCTGTTTGAAATAGCCCAGAAGGCTGCCCTTAACAAAAGCACAACCCACAGGATCCTGCACGAGCTTGCCGAGGAGGGTTATGTGCAGGTCAATCCTGAAACCAAAAAGTACAGCCTGGGTTTGAAGTTTTTGGAAATATCCCATGTGCTCATGGAAAACTTCAGCCTGATTAAGGCCTCCAAAGACATCATTGACCAACTGAATAACCAGACCAAGGAAACCATACACCTGGTTTTGTTATTGGGCGGCAAGGCCATTTATATCGATAAAAGGGAAAGCAAGAATTCAGTGCGCATGTATTCCAGAATCGGCCTGGAAGTGCCTTTTTACTGCGCGGCAGTGGGCAAGGTCATCCTGGCGGCCATGCCCAAAATCCACCAGGAAGAGATCATCGAAAACCTCAAGTTTAAAAAATATACCCAGCATACCATTGACAACAGGCGGGACCTTCGCCGGGAGATCAAAAAAATCCAGCAGCAAGGTTATGCCATCGACCGGGAAGAAATGCAGCAAGATATTGTATGCATTGCGGCGGCAATCAGGGACTATACAGGGGGCGTGGTGGGGGCGCTGAGCATAACCCTTACCCTGTATTCGGAAAATGTCCACCAGCCTGAGGTTTACAAAGACCGGGTCATGCTTGCTGCAAAACAAATATCCCGCAATCTGGGGTTTATGGGCAAAAATCAATGGTTGATTAATCATCCAGATTAGCTAGAATATAAAAAATTATCAATCTGATTTCAATAAATTTTAAAAAGGAGCGCCATGTTAAGAAAAATCGAATGTTACATCCAGCCCACCAAGCTGGATGAGGTAAAAGACGGACTGATTGCCGCAGGGGTGGAAGGGATGTCTGTATCCGAGGTGGTAG
>PWYO01000063.1 GCA_003567835.1 Actinomycetota bacterium
CCGAAACAGCAATCTGGGTACCTTGCTGAAAATAGCGAAAAAATCTTTGTTCCCTGTGTTTTGCTCTTTGTGCAAAAGTTTTCTTAGGGCATGCATTTCCCATGTTCAGGCTCCAGATGCTGATATCTTTGTGCTGAAAAAATATTTCCCTGTATGGGCCCAGTTCTCCGCTTTTTTCAAAAAAAACCAGGTGCCTGGGCCGGATTAGATTGATTTTATGGTACTTTAAGGCCAGGCCGTAATCGCCCAGCACCAGGCCGGTGGTATCCATAATCACCAGATCTGCATCTTGCAGGCTTTTTTTTGCCAGCGCATAGGTCCCGGAAACCATGGGCAGCAGATTGCCCCTGGGGGAGGTTGAACCCACAAAGTAAAGCTTGCAAAAATCCTGGCCGAATCGCCCCGCGTCCTGGGGGTCCATAAATATTTGGGACCCAATGCAGGCAGGAGGGCCTATGGTTGTCTGGCCGACATCGCTGTCCACCAAGGCAATGGGTTTTCCTTGGTTTACCGCAAGGTTTATAAGCTTTCGGCAAAAAGTGGTTTTCCCGCTGTCAGAGTGACCCAAAAGAAATATCATGCCCTTTTTCTTTGATAGTGCATCTAATGCTTCTTGGTAATCGATATAGCTGGCCACATCTACCGCCCCTTGGCAATGGTCTGTTCAAATAACCTGATTGTAATTCCATTGTAAAGGATTATTGAAAAATAGGACAATGCCAAAAATCGTAACAGCATGTGTGTCAATGTTGGAAAAAAGCAGGCTAACGGTTTACCCTGGTCTTGGTAAGGGTGAGCACAAATACTTGGCCCGCCTTCCCTTCAGATTTAAGGGTGGAAGTAATGGCTTTTAAGGTCTCTCCAGAGCTGTACAGGTCATCGAATAAAAGTATATTCTTGCCCTGATAGCGGTCATCCTTTACCTTAAAAATGCCTTCCAGTATGTCTTTTCTTTGAGAGGCATCTTTTATATCCAAAAGCTGGGGGGTTTTTTCGGTTTTAAGCAAATAATCAAAGTCCACAATAAGGTTTAGTTTTTTGCCTATATGCTGGGCCAGTTTGAATACGGGCTGAAAGCTCCTGTCCAATTTAGAAGGGGGTGCAGGGATTATCACCGACAGGCCAAACTGCATGATGTTCCGGCTGATGAAATCAGCAGCAATATTGCCCAGCGGTTGCAGCAGTTTTGTATTGCCGAAATATTTAAGCTGATAAAGCTGTTCCCCGATTTGGGTCCGCTTGATGAGCACCAAATCGTTCTCTTTGGCATCCTGGCGAATGGTATTAAGGTCAAGGGCCCAGCCCTTTTCCCAATTGCCTTTAAGGGGGATGGGATTTGGCTCCATATTAAAGCTTGTAAGTGATAATTTTATTCAAATAATAGCAAATACGATGATAGAACTACATAAATATCATCATTATACATGGAATTTATCAAAAGTACTAATGTTAAATGCTATTGATTTCAAACGATCCTGCCTAATATACCGCAAGCATAGGCTGTGATTATCAGCAAACAGCATCTTTTAGCATGCCTTTTATGGACCTCAGAAAGCTTTGGCCAGGAAATTATGTGCCTGGCGGGTGGGTTCACAAATTCTGTATTGACTCACATTCAGGGTAAACTTTATGGCTGACTGCAGGCAGATCCTGTGCCCGCTGGAAACAAAAACTGGCTTGGTCCCTTCTCTGGACCGCAGGGCTGCCCCGATGACCTGGCCTGCATCTTTGACCAGCGTATAACTGCCTTTTTGATTCTTGGGCTCCCTAAATTGACCCAGCAGTTTTGATTTGGCTACACCTATGGAAGGCAAGTCCAATAACAAACCCATATGGGAAGCCAGTCCCAGCCGCCGGGGATGCATGAATCCGTTTCCATCGAAAAAAACCAGCTGGGGCCTGGTTTTGAGCCGCTCAAAGCATTGCAGCACCGCAGGACCTTCCCGAAAGCTTAACAATCCGGGTATATAAGGATAGGCAGCCTTTCGTTTGATGGCCTGCTTTTGCAGAATTTCAAGCTGGGGAAAGGTGAAAACCAATACTGCACAATAGAGATAGCCGTCCCTTGAAGCCTTTACATCAACGCCCCCAATTCTGTGGATATGCCCGAAGCTATCCTCTAGCAGTACCTTGGCAGCCAGTTTTTTCTGCAGTTTTACAGCCTGCTTATAATCTATGTTCCAATCGTGTTCCATGATAAGGCTTAAAAATTTACCTCCTTTAGTTTAGCTTATTTATTCATTATAATAAAATGGAGAACAAAGGAGATTGCCATGCGGTTTGCAAACCGAAGAGAAGCTGGAAGGCTGCTGGCCCAAAAGCTTGAGCAATACCGGGAAGAAGATGCCGTACTATATGCCCTTCCCAGAGGCGGGGTCATTCTGGCCGCAGAAATATCCCGGCATATCGGAGCCAGCCTGGATCTGGTGATAAGCAGAAAAATTGGACACCCCATGCAGCCTGAATATGCCATTGCAGCCATTGCTGAAGACGGTCAAATGGTGGCCAACCATCAAGAGCTTAGCCAGGTAAACAAAAACTGGCTCAAAAAAGAAATGGAAGCCCAAAAAAAAGAAGCGGCCCGGCGACGCATATTTTATTTAAAAGACAGAGCCCGCCTAAATGCGCATGGCAAGACAGCCATCATTGTTGATGATGGGATCGCGACCGGGTTTACCATGAAAGCAGCCATTCTCCAGTTAAAAGAAGACCGTCCTAAAAAAATAATCGTAGCAGTACCTGTTGTTCCCCGAAGCACCGCAGAAGCCTTGAGAAAGGAGGACAATGAGGTTGTGGCCCTGGATATTCCCAGTGATTATACCTACTTGGGCGCTGTAGGTGCATACTATGACGAATTCTATCAGGTTACCGACCAGCAGGTCATGCAAGTATTGGAAAATCTACAATAATTTTACAGCCTATGAAGTTTTTAAAAACAATGTTGATACTAACCATTGTATTGTCCTTGGCCTTATCTGCCTCCTGTGTTTTTTTGGAAGGCGCTGTCCAGTATATAGGAAGCAGAAATCTGGGTACAGACAATATCATGCTGGAAGGAGAAGAGATCATGCTTCCCAATCCAGACCGGGAAGGCAAAGTCTCTCTGGAGCAAGCCATAGAGCAGAGAAGATCCATAAGGCAGTTTACCGATGCGCCATTGGACAAGCAGCAAGTTTCTCAGCTTCTATGGGCAGCACAAGGTATAACCGAGCAGGCAACTGGTTACCGGGCCAGCCCTTCAGCAGGGGCCCTTTATCCTCTAGAAATATTTCTGGTAGACCAGGAGGGTGTATACCATTACCAGCCTCAGGGACATCAAATGGTCCAGATATCCACGGACGATATAAGGCAGCTGATAGCCTCCTGTGCATTGGGGCAACAATCTGTGGCCCAGGCACCGGCAAGCATCATCATTACTGCCATATATGACCGTACCATGGCAGGTTACGGAGACCGGGGAATCCGGTATGCAGACATAGAGGCAGGACATGCTTGCCAGAACATCTTGCTGCAGGCCACAGCATTGGGCTTAGGTGCAGTACCTATCGGGGCATTCAGGGACCAATGCATCAATGACGCATTGGGCCTGGACCAGGATTTTACGCCTTTGTATGTCGTTCCGGTGGGATATCCTGACCAGTCATAAGGCACTGGCCAATCAAGCAGCAAAGTTATGGCTGGAAAAAAGCGGATGTCTGGTTTTGGACACCAGGACACTGGGTTAAGTCATACCTGGTGTTACATCGTCCTGGCAAACATGGTACTGGCCCATAACCCTGGCTGCGGCAAACTGCTGGACCCAATAAGGGTACAATCAATTGTATCATTGGGGGAAGTCATGCTTACTGTTCGCACTCCCAGCCAAAGGTTATAGAATCCTCGGCAGTCCCTTCTGCATTAACCGCCTTTGCAGTCAAAGTATAGGTCTGGTCTCGGCTGCTGATATTGACTTGGGCAACATCTTTACCCCATGCGCCGTAACTGTCATCCCTGCTCCACTCGATGGTGGGTTGTGGATCTCCGCTAACCACGGCTTGTACCCGGTAGAAGCAAACATCATTTGCGGGCGCATAAGTAGGTCCCATGATGATTTCCAAATAGATGGTAGGCGCTCCCTGGGGCGTTTGCAGACTGTCCTCCCTTTGCTGTTCCGCGACAGATTCCGGATCTGTTGGGATTGTTTCTGCATCCCTGTCCACATCAATTTTATCCTCATCGCGGATCTGGCTGCCGCATTGCCCGCAAACCAATGCCGCAGAAAAAAGTGTGATAAGAATCAGGGCCAACAGGATAATAATGAATGTAATTTTACGCATATAAACTTTTATTTTTCCGTTTTTGCCATGTTATGATTATCATACCACAAGCGAAAAAGAATTATAATTTTTTCACAAGCCTCCCAACCAACAAATAAGCCGCAAGGTATAGAAAAGAGGCGGCAAATAAAATGGTTATAAATAGATTGCCAATCTTGGCATATACGGATTTTTGGGAACTGAAATAAACTGTCTGATAAAATACATCCCTGGTCCCCAGTTCTGAAGCCAGCATAATTTCTCCAAGGGGACTGATAACCGCAGAGACCCCTTTATTGCTGCTGTGGACCACATAGGTTTGGTTTTCCACAGCCCTGAAAACCGAAAATATAACATGGTGCCAGGAAGCGATGCTGTCTCTAAATCCAGCGGTATCGGTTAATACAAATAGGATATCTGCTCCTTTTTGCCGGAATGTCCTGGATATAACGGGCAGGGTGGACTCAAAACAGATATTGGTGCCAATAAACCCCTTTTGCGGATAATAGATGCGGTCAAAATCCCTGTCGGGGGTGATATTTTGGCTGGCAATATTTAAGAATCGCAAAAATCCCAATATCTCTGGATAAGGCATGTATTCTGCAAAAGGCAAAGGATGTATTTTGTTGTAGCGCCCTATAATTTCAAACTGCGGGCTGTACAGCACAGCAGCATTATAGTAGTTTTCCTGTTCGTCCCAGATGATTTGGCCCAGAAAAAAGTAGAGATCTTCCCGGCGGGCCGTTTTTTGGGCCCATCGGCTGAATGTCTGATTCCGTTCCTGTTCTATGGAACCCCAAAGCACAGTTTCTGCAAAAACCACCAGGTCTGTGTCCGGCCTAAAATACCGGTCCGCACTGTAAGGTTGGGGTATAAGCACCTGAGGATCTTCTTGAAATTTTTCATCAAAGGCGATATTGGTCTGAACCAGGGCGACATTGAGGCTTTTTTGTTGTGGTCCGTTATCCTGCCGGAAAGCCTGTATGGTTATGCTTCCCCATAATAGGAGACCTATGGCCACCGACAGGGCCAGTGCCAGATACCTGAATACCAATTTCCTGTTTTTTCTCCAGGCAAAAAACGTATAGGCTGCGCATAGATTACACAAAACCATAGCTGCAGAAAGGCCGTATACACCGGTAATTTTGGTAATTTGCAATAAGGGCACATACGCATATTGGGTATAGGCCAGCATTCCCCAGGGAAAAGCCATAAAAGTCCTGCATCTGAAGAACTCAATGGCCATCCAAACCGCCAAAGCCAGCACAATCTGCAAAAAGGGCCATCTTATTTTGCATATAAAATGAAAAGCCAGTCCCATGGCTGCAGGAAACATGCTTAAAATCATCACAATGGGTATCCACAGGCCAAATGTATAGTAGGTAAACCAATAGGTGACCCCCGCAAAAAAGATCATCCCAAAAAGAAAACCGTAAGCCAGCCTTTCCAGCAGTCTGCGGCTCTCATAAAGGGCAACAAAGAAAAAGGCTACAGAAAGCCAGGCTAAAAAACCTGCTGTATAAAAACTGAGTGCGGTAACTGCAGCAGAGAAAATGACCAGTATGACTTTGATATACGTTCTCATAAGCTGGCAATATAATTGGATGCAATATTTGCCATGATGCGATGAAAGAGAATAAAGCTGGAATGGTCGCAGGGCAGCCAAACCACACGCGGGTGTCCCCATGCCTTCCGAAGCCTTCGCACGCCCCCCACCGGGGTCCGCCGATCCAGAAGGCCTTGTATGAGCAATATCTTTTGTGCCGATATATGGGGCTTAAAAGAAATGGGGCTGATCAGCCAAATATAGTGCTGGGCCAAGTACCGGTTTAGCTTGGTTGCAGGGGCCGGATGAGGCCTTTTCTCCTCAAGCTTTAGATATTTCATCATATAAGGGTATATCGGGCCCAGGTCCCCCAAGGAAGCTATGGAGATGATAAAGTCTATATTTTTTTCAAAGCAGGCCAGAAGATTGCAGCAGTAGCCGCCGAAACTAAACCCCAGGCAACCGACTCTGCTGTAGCCCTGCCTCTTCAAATATCCGGCCAGAAGCCTAAGCTCTATTAAGGCTTGCCGGTATAATTCAAAAATATGGCTAAACTGGGGTTTTTCTAAAAAACTTTTATCTGCCATCCTTTCAAAATGCAGGGGAAGCGTATATACCAGGCTGTCAATGCCTTTGGCTGAAAACCGCCGGGCAAGTTTCCGGTAGGTACCCTTACGTTTGCTCCCAAACCCATGAATAAGGATGAGACAAGTTTTTTGGTTGTCATCCCGGGTGTATAATGGGAACATCAGATTTTTTTTGCCTCCAAAGATGCTTTCAAGATCAAGGCAGGGCCGATACTGGATACGGAGGCAAAGCGCTTTTTTGGGCTGGGAAAAGCGTATGGAATATTCAATGCCGTCAGAAGCATAAAATTTAGACCCGTCATTGAATATTTTTTTTTGCTTTTCTGTTAACATAAAAAACAATATCTTGGGGCTATTTTTTCTGTTCCTTTGCCGGCTTGAGGTCCATGGTTGTCCTGCTGCTCACCCCCAGCAATAGGGCTTTGGTCTGTTTTTTTGCTGCGCTGCTATCCATTTGCTTGAACCCATATGCCGCCTCTTGCTTGTTAACCTGGACAGAAATCCTCTTTTTGGTCCATCGGTTTCTTGGCAATATCTTGGCTCAGAAACGATAAGAATCCTATGCTTTCGGCCACTTTTAAGCTGTTGCCATGATTAACCATCCTGGAACTTATGATTGTTATCTAACTGCTGATA
>PWYO01000200.1 GCA_003567835.1 Actinomycetota bacterium
GCAGAAGAGGACCAAGAAGAAAGCCGGCAAGGCGAAGACGCCGAAAAGACTGCAGAAGAGACCGAAAAACCAGCCGGGTTAGCCCCAAAAAGTGAGGAAAGCAGGGGGGCCAGGCTTACCGGCTACAGTATGGCCATTGCATGGAATATCATATTCTTGGTATTTTTTAACTTTTTTTATGAGTATGTGGCCTATTACAGCTATGAAGCGGTAAACGGCACTGGTTTTTGGCAGCGTTATCCACTGTTGACAGATGATTTTAGGCTTTGGCTGCCCATATTTACCGTGGCTGTTTCTGTGGCCATTGCGGGAAATATATTGATGATTATCATAGACCATTACAGTTTGCGGCAGGTGGTGCATATGGTTACCCATGGTTTCGGAATTGTTGCCGTAGCTTCCCTCCTTTCCATTTTTCCGTTTGACTTTCAGGCCATTCCTGCCGATATTGCCCATATTTTAAACCCGGTGGTTACGGTTATTATGGTATTGGCCATCATTGGCTTAAGTGTGGGTGTACTGGTAAGGCTTATTAAATTTATCATATATATGACCGGAATCAAAACCTAAAGCGATGGATGAGCAAGAAAAATACTGGCGGGCAAAAGAAAGGGTTGATGAATTAAGAGGGTTCTATAGCCACTTGGCGGCCTTTATGGTGGTCGTCATTGTATTGGCGGTCCTGAACGTCTTGGTGACCCCCGGTTTTTATTGGTTTCTTATGGTGGCCGCAGCCTGGGGGTTTGGTTTATTCTGGCATGCTATGGGCGTATTTGTGTTCAGCAACAATTTTGGCCGGGATTGGGAGAAGAGAAAAATCAAACAAATCATGGAAAAGAACAAGCATGAATGATTTCGCAGGCATTGATGGATGCCGCGGGGGATGGTTTGCTGTTGTAGGCGGGCACAGATGGAAAGCTGAATTGGTTCCCAGCCTGGACCATTTTTGGGATCACAATCAACCCTTAAAACTGGTGCTTGTGGACATACCCCTGGGCATAGAAGGGGAGAGGGATTGCGAGCGGCTGGCCAGAAAAATGCTTCCCCCTCAAAAAAGGTCTTCTGTATTCAACCCTCCGGTAAAAGAGGCCTTAAACATCAAAGATTATGGGAAGGCCAGTCAAATAAACCATGATTTTAGCGGCAAAAAACTGTCCAAGCAGTCTTTTTATCTGATGCCCAAAATTCGGGAAGCCAATGATTTTTTAATCGCGCACAAACAGGCCAGCATGCTTTTTTACGAGTCGCATCCCGAATTGTGTTTTGCAAGGATGACCCCAAACGTGCTGCCCAATAAAAAAACGTTCCAGGGCAGGAAACAAAGGCTGGACATCTTAAAAAATGCAGACCCCCAAATGATCAGGCTATACCATGAAGCAGTGCATAAGTATAAGCGGAAATGGGTAAACTATGATGACATACTGGATGCCTTGGTGCTGGCGTTTACTGCCAGAAAAGGTGTTCAGGGACTACAATTTCTGCCGCAAAAGGCCCAATACACCCAGCAGGGCCTGCGTATGCAGCTGGCCTTTTAGGCGGGTCTATGCTTGGATGCATCTGCCAGAACAAAACCCCAGGACAATGTCCCTGCTTGGGAAGCTTGACCAAGCCCCCAGCCCTGTATATGGGCGAAATAAGCCCTTGATGCAGATCAGTTGGTGTAATAGGTATGCTAGAATTTTTGATGGATGCGGTTTGCATGCCCCAGGCAATTTTTGACAAATCCCGCCCGGATGCTGGAGGCCGAAGCGGTCATAAAGCATGCTTATGCAAAGCCGGTATGATTACGGGTCAGCTGTTTTCCTCTTCCAGCTCTTCAATGGTTTTTCCGCTTAGCACCGATTGCGGGTGCGTTTGGGTAAGGTTGGCCGAGGCATCCGCATAATCATCTTTCATTTTGATAAAAAGCCATCTGGGCTTGGGGTCATTTTCCTTTCCTGTCCTTAAAAGAACATAGGACCCTTTTAATTTTTGGCCATCGATAAAGATTTCCAGTTTGCCCTGCTTTAGAGCCTGTTGGAGAGAAATATCATCCTTGTGGTTTTTATATGTGCCCCGGTCCCATAGGATGACCGTGCCTGCACCATATTGGCCCGGGGGGATGATGCCTTCAAAGTGGGCGTAATCAAGGGGATGGTCTTCGGTGGGTATGGCCAGTTTTTTTTGCGAAGGGTCCGCAGAAGGGCCCTTGGGTATTGCCCAGGATTTGAGCACGCCGGACATTTCCAGCCTCAGGTCGTAGTGCAGTGTTTTGGCATGATGCTTCTGTACCGCATAGACCATCCCATTTTGTTTTTGTCCAGTTAAGCCCTGTGGCTCAGGTGTTTTGCTGAAATCGCGTTTATTTTTATAGGCTTCCAATTGGTTCATCATGCTTGATTTTGGCGACTTTTTAAAAACTGCACTCTTGACAGATAGGCATGCACAACTCATTTAAATGTAGCAGAGATTTTTTTCCAAATCAAATTATTAAAAAATACCCGCATCTTATATAATGTCTATGTAAAAAAAGCGGAATAGCTTTTTTGTAACAATAAAAGCAGGCCTGGTTTATGGAAAAAGCCGGGAAGCACGGCACTTTAAAATGCTAAAGGAGGTATATAAAATGGCCAGCACTGCGCATATTCTTAAAAATATTGGTCAAACCCCTATGGTGTCCATCAATAAACTAACCCCAGAGAAACGGTCTATTTTTGCCAAACTGGAATCTTTTAATCCTGGAGGGAGCGTCAAAGACAGGATTGCTCTGAGCATGATTGAGGCCGCAGAAAAAGACCGGAAGATTAACCAGGACACAGTGATCATTGAGCCAACCAGCGGCAATACGGGCATTGGCCTGGCCATGGTTTGTGCGGTCAAAGGCTACAGGCTCATATTGACCATGCCCCAATCCATGAGCATAGAAAGGCGAAAGCTTTTGTCTGCCCTGGGAGCAGAGATTGTGTTAACTGCTTCAGAAAAAGGCATGAAAGGCGCCATTGATCAAGCCAGCGCGCTGGCAAAAGCTGAAAAAAACGCTTTTATCTGCCAGCAGTTTAGCAATCCCGCAAATCCGGCCATCCATGAGCGTACCACGGCGGTGGAGATATGGGAGCAGACCGGTGGTTCTGTGGATGCCCTGGTGTGTGGTGTGGGTACCGGAGGCACCATAACCGGATGCGGCCGGTACCTTAAGAAGAAAAACCCTTCTATACAACTGGTCGCGGTTGAGCCTGAAAAATCACCGGTCCTTTCAGGCGGCGCGGCAGGACCGCACAAAATACAGGGAATTGGTGCGGGATTTATTCCCCAGGTTTTGGAAAGGAAATGGATTGACCAGGTGGTCACTGTCAAGGAGGAAGACGCCATAGGTGCTGCCCGGGATTTGGCTGCCAAAGAAGGGATCCTGGCAGGCATTTCTTCAGGAGCGGCCCTGTGGGCGGCATTACAGGTAGCTCAAACGGGCAAACTTACAGTGGTGGTGATCCCAGACGGGGCAGAACGATACTTAAGTACCGAATTATTCTCCAATAATGCCCCCTCCCAATAGTAGGTCCTCTTGGTAAAAAACTGCAGATTGGCCGGGTGTTATGGCCGGCTGGGCATGGTCAAATACACATCGCGCTGAATGGTTTTTGGTGATGTGGATGACAGCAGGCACAGGCTTACATTGATATCGGATCATTACCTGGGCAGCAAATCGTTCTGCGGGGGGATTTCCGGCAATAAAATTGGTTTTTTTGATGCTGCATTGCTTTTGGAGCAGCGCTTCTTTTTCCCCGACCACCAAAATGTTTTCAGAAGGCAGAATTTTGGTAACATACAGGGGCCGGGGCCAGCTGATGCCCAGCCCTTTTCTCTGTCCTATGGTATAGAAAGGGTATCCCTTGTGGGTCCCCAGTATTTTTCCCTGGCTATTGATGATTTTTCCTGCAGAGATATCGCTTTCTGAAAGCAGGGTATGGTAGCCTTTTTTGCCCAAAAAACAGATGTCCTGGCTTTCAGGTTTTTCCTTGAGAAAAGGAAAATATTGTACACCCATTTTTTTAATTTGATGCTTATGGTATTTTCCCAGAGGAAACTTGATATGTGCAAGCTGAGACTGGTCCAGCCTCCATAACATATAGCTTTGGTCTTTGGCTGGGTCTTTCCCTTTTCGAATCAATACCTGGTTTTTATTTGAATCCAAAATACAGTAATGGCCGCTGGCCAGGAAAGCAGCGCCCAGCAGAAAAGATTGCTGGAGCAGTTCCCCGAATTTTATGAATTTATTGCATGCCACACAGGGGTTGGGGGTCCTGCCTTTGAGGTATTCACTTAAAAAATAGTCCACGATGGTTTTTTTAAATTGTTTTTGCAAGTTCATCACAAAATGGGGGATGTCAAGTGTGCCGCAGACCTGCCTGGCCAGCTGTATATCAGTAGGGGCAGCGCTGTCTTTAGGACCATGATTTTGTCCATCGCCTGAGGGAAGTATGTTCATGGTGATCCCAAACACCTTATAGCCTTGGTCTTTGAGTATCCGGGCGCAAACAGCGCTGTCGATGCCGCCGCTTACGGCTACTGCAACCCGTTTGGGATCAGAAGCATACAGCCTTTGGTTCATTTTTGCCATATAATCGGAGATAAGGCAGGAAAATGCCTCAACCACTGTTTGTGCAGCATGCATGTTTTTTTCCGGGATATGCCCAAAATATTGCTTGAGGTCTTTTGAGGTAATTTTTGCTGCTTCAAAAAGATCTTTTCCCATGGCCAAAGTGGTGATATAGCTGGCAGAGGCAATGGTCCAATCACAGCCAAATGCTTTAAATCGGATATCCTTGATAACGGTATCCTTGATGGA
Source organism: Actinomycetota bacterium (assembly GCA_003567835.1). Classification (GTDB taxonomy): domain Bacteria; phylum Actinomycetota; class Humimicrobiia; order Humimicrobiales; family Humimicrobiaceae; genus Halolacustris; species Halolacustris primus. Next base: position 4,823 of record PWYO01000200.1, read on the forward strand.
TGCGGTAAACTGAACCAGGTTTCGGTTTACCGCAGAGCCTGCTTGGCCCGCGGCATCAGCCCAAGACACCTGCCCTGCGTTTTGCGGGTTTTGAAAATGGCGGCTGCTTTTGCGCAATTGATTATTCATACTTATATTGTATTATAGGTATAGTATCATTTACCGAGATGAATTGTAAAAGGTGGAACAAACTGCAGACAAGAAGTTTTATTATCACAATCTTTTCTATGACTACCTGTTTCATTTTGACCGGCTAAAGCCATTCTACAGTTTTGATCATAGAAATATAAAAGACTACAGGCAGAGGGCCGAGGGGCTGGCCCATGATTATAAGCACGGCTTAAGAGACAAGCTGGCTGATCTGCTGGCAGCACACAACCGCCGGCTGGGGTGCAGCCAAAAAACCGCAGAGAACATCGAAAAATTGCGGGACCGCAGTTCGGTGGTGGTGGTGGGAGGGCATCAGCCCATACTATTTGGAGGCCCCCTGTTTGTGATCCATAAAGCGGTAACGGTGACCGGAATGGCCCATTACCTTGAAAATACGCTGCAAACAGGGGTGGTGCCCTGTTTCTGGAATGCTTCTGACGACAGCAACACCCAGCATATCGACAATATGGGTCTATTGGGTCCTGAAAGCATGGAAGAGATCCGTGCAGAACATCTTGAAAACGATGTACGATTTTCCCAACTCTCTCTGAGCCATGATCAGATGAAAGAAATTCTGGACCGGCTTGAAAAAAAGCTGGCCCCCACTGATTTTAGGCAAAAAATAATGGATTTTTTAGGGCAGTGCACAGCAGATGCCAGCCAGGATGGCCAGGTTATTTGGTCGGACCTGTTTTCTTGCCTGCTGTTGCGTTTTTTTGCAAAGCAGGGTTTGGTCATCATGGATCCTGCTATTGCAGAAATCAAGCAAATGGGCTGGGAGGTCATAGAATCTAATATTCGCGGTTACCGGTCTATGCACCAAATGGCAGAGCGGGCAGGAAGAAAACTTGAACAGTCAGGTTATCACAGCCAGATAAAGACCAGCGGCCGCAAGCTCGATTTTTTTGTATCCTATGGTGGGAAAAGACACCCGGTGCTGGATACAGAAGGAGGCTTTACGCTTCATGGCCAAACCATGTCTGCGGCGGACCTGGCCGATTATGTAAAGGAGAATATAGGCCGGGTGTGTCCCAATGTTCTGTTAAGGCCCCTGCTTCAGGATACGGTCTTTCCGGTGTTGGCCACAGTATGCGGTCCGGGAGAGGTCAGTTATTTTGCCCAGCTCAAAGATGTCTATGGGCATATGGGGCAAAAGCTGCCCATTATATATCCCCGTTTTTGTGCTACGCTGGTGGAGAAAAAAGTAAAAAAAATTCTAAAAAAATACGAGCTTGATTATCCTGTGATCGAAAAAAGCATACCTGCGCTTGAAAAGATTGTGCTCAAAAAATTTCTGGATTTTGACATAGAACATATCCTGTCCCGCCTGGACCGTGATATAATGAAAAAGATACGGGCAGCAGAACAAGAAATGCAGTCAAGCATCATGGATAAAACCAGTGCTTTTGACAGGATTAAAAGAAATATGCAAAAAGAGACCGGGGTGTTAAAAGGGAAGCTTTTTTCTGAATACAAAAAACAGAACAGCCATCTCAGTGAAGGCATTGGCAAACTGAAGATGAACCTTTTGCCCCAGGATGATGTGCAGGAGAGAAAAATCAGCATATTCAGCTTTATAAACAAGTATGACTTTGCAGTATTGGACATCATCCATGCGTCTTTTAAACCATTTTCCTACAGCCATACGTTTTTAGAGGTGGACCTCTGATGGACATAGAAGTTATCGCATTCGGCCCCCATCCTGATGATGCAGAAATGGGATGCGGAGGGCTTTTGCTGAAAATGAAGGACCAGGGGCATAAGACAGGCATCATTGACCTGACCCTGGGGGAGCTTTCCACCAATGGGAGTCTTCAGACAAGGGCCCAAGAGACCAGAAAGGCCACTGCATTCCTTAAGCTGGATGTAAGGGATAATCTGGGGCTGGAAGATGGGAACATCAAAAATGACCTGGCCAGCCGGAACATGGTGGTGGAAGCAATCAGAAGGTACAGGCCCCATATGGTGCTCATCCCTTACCACAAGGACCGGCATCCCGACCATGAGAATGCCCACAAACTGTTAAAAGACAGCATATTTGCATCGGGGCTTGCAAAATTCGGCCGGGGTCAAAGCCATCGGCCC
>PWYO01000002.1 GCA_003567835.1 Actinomycetota bacterium
GCAGCCTGCTGGTTGCAGCAGCATTGAATATGGCCGGTGGTATCAGCAAACAGACTTGTTGGCTTTTGGCTGGGTCCTTTCAATGGTTCATAAAACTCCAGGAAAAATAAGTATCAGAACCCTCCATGCAGGGTTTTATGTGCCAGGGAGATTTCTCCAAGGAAATATTTTTTAATCTATATTCTATCGAGCTTCTAAAATCCTGCAGGATTCTCTGTCTGGATCTTAGTGCCTGCAAATGGTCAAGCCAATGATGAAATCCCTCTTGGTCAGGCTCTCTTCCTAAAAGGTGCTGGTATAGATGGTTTATGAATGCCTGATCACTTAGATGGCTGGTTTGTTTTACTAGAGTCTTGTCTTGTTGGTCAACATCATTGCCTTCACCCCTTTCTGTGTCCATTTCTGGCATATCCATGCCCGCATATCTTAAACAAAACTCCTGGGACAAAATAAAATTCCTATAAACTTCATACCTGCATCCGCCACCAACAAGATATTGCAGCCAACTGTCAAAACCCTGCTGGTCAGGCTCCCTGGAGAAAAACCAATGATACATATTGGCAATAAAATCCTGATCACTATTGCCGGTGCCCAGTGTATGGATGGCATTCTGTTCTTCTTTGCTGGCCAGCTGGATCGCTGTGGACAAGGCCTCCTGCCTTGTATGGAAAGTCGTGTTTAGATTTTTTGACCAAACAGGGGCATTTGCTTTGCCTTCAGGGGCACGGAGTATCTGGTATCCCCTTGCTGAACCGCTGGAACCGTCTTGGGTTGGGGCATCACCGGCTGGCGGATTATCATCACTGGGGTTTTCTGGTTGGCTCCCCAGGCTTATGGTTTCTGAAACAACCCAATCACTGTCATTATGACCTTCTTTGGTGGCTTTCACCCGGTACTGCACCGTTTCGATGGTTTCATCATCAGTTACCTCATGATCATAGCTTTTACTGGTCCCATCGTATATAACGTTGAATAAATTCCCATCATAGCGTCTCTGAAGCTGGTAAGCCGCCCCTTCCGTTGCCGAAGGTGACCAGCTTACAGTTATGGTTGCTCCATGCGCTGCGTTCCCTGAAGGAGACGTGGCTATAGAGGAAGGCTTTTCGGTCTCAGGCAAATCTTGGGTGGTAAAACTGAGCGTATCTCCATCAGAGCGGCCGCCTTCATTGATGCCTACCGCCCGATAATAATAGTCTTGGTTTTCTTCTAAGTTGGTTAACTCATGGGAATAGCTGCCGGGGGTGGACGTGGATCCTTTGGAAATTAACACCCCGTCAGAAAAATTGCTGCATTGCCCCCATTCAAAATACTGGGTTGTTTCAGCATTGCCCACATCCAGCAAACGGCCTTCCAATACCGCACTATTCTGGGTAACTTGTGAGACTTCCAGGGTCTCCACAACCGGGGCAGTGACATTTGACTGAAATAGAAAGCCAATTTTGGGCATGGCGCCGTGGTAATCATGATGATGGTTTTGGTCCCCAATGAAGTCTTGATTGCCGCTACCATTCCAGCGTATAGATCTATTCACTCTGGGCTCCCAGGTTCCTTGCTTGATGCGGGGATGGGTCTCTAAATCTGTAATATCCAATTCGCTTACATAAACATGATTCCCATTATTTGCGGTCTGGGCAAGAAGATACAGCTGACCTGTAGATAAGGTAACCGTATCGCCGCCTCCTTCTGCGGTAATGTTTGTGGTGACTTCAGATCCTGTGCCATCCACCTGGCTTACATAGCCCAGCAATTGGGTGGCATTAATATACGGATTACCTTCACCATCAGTGGTACCCAGTTTTTCCGCTTCATATAATACCACGGTGGCCTCGCCATCATCGGTTACCGCACTGATAAGATGGGTGACCACCGTTTCCTGGGTCACCTCAAAAATATAGCCACGGTACCAAAAATTTCCTGTTTCTTCCTGGGTACCATAATTGGCCACCCTGAATTCCCCTGTGCCCCCAGCAAAAATCATGCCTCCTGGGTTCAGCATGATTGTCCCCATTACAAACAATGTGGCAAAAAACATGATGAATAATTTGCCTGCGATCTTTTTCATGGCCTAATCCCTCCCTTAAGACTTCAAAAAAGCATTTTTTACAATTGACAAACCATATATTGATTTTATCCTGTTTAAACAACATACTATTTCAAACCAGCATAGCTTCGTGGTCATAAAAATAACGCCATGTTGATGGCCATATACATTGGCTATGGTTGTAAAACTCAGATGGAAGGTTAGACCTTTGAAACAATGAACATATGAAATGCATGAAGACATTTTAAGTGCCTATATAAACCTTGTCCCACTTAAAACAGCAAGGCATCTCCTGACTGGGATGTAGGCCAGCTTATTTTTTCCTTGCTTAATAATCTTGGTCCAGTATCGCCAAAAAGGGATACGTTCTGCTCAGGGCACCGATGCTATGCATTCATATCATATTCAACCCGCCTCCATCTCCAGATTGACAATCATATTTTTACTTATGGCATCCATTCCCACCTGTATCTAGGCCACACTTCCTGCCTTTTGCCGTAAAGTGGCCCGAATCCATAGGTGTACATTTTTCTTTCCGCAAGGTTTACAAAATATTGCCCTGTTCTAACCTGACCAGTAAACAGCCTTAGGGAGGACCCCAGCCCGCAACCGGCATTGGCACCCTGCCGCCTTCTTGTTTTGCTTATAAAAAGCCATGCTGTACTGCTGCCGTATCTTTGGTTAGGCTGCCTATCATCCTGGGTGAGATGGAACATACCCTTGTTTGATATCCAGCTTGCTGTCTTGCGGCCCTTGGTCTAGGTTCTGTTAATATCCGTCTGAGCATCATCTTTCTTGCCTTTTACAACCATTTTTTCTTATGGGATTAGTATAATAACAAAATTTATTATTTTTGTATAGTTTATTTTGTACATTATATGGATAAATAATAAAAATAGTTCATTTTAAATGTGAGAATAAGTTTATAAATATATGTTTATTCTCTTTCACGCATTCATTCGTGTTATGCAATATCGGCTTCAAAGCGCTTGTTTGATGATCTTTGCTGCCGGTGCTGGTATTATGGTTCTTTTTTATTTGCTATATACACCATCTTTACTGTTTTATGTTTTCTGCAGCCCGGATCAACTGTCAGGGGAGAATATGACAGAGGCCCGCTCTTACCGGCCTTGGACGCCTTTAGGCAATCTTTTAGACAAGTCTGGCTCTTGCTCTTTATTCAATGGCTTACGGATGCGCCAAGGTTGGGCCATCCAAGCGCCTTGGTCAACCATGGGCTTTATAAAGGTTGGCCCGGCTTTATGGCCGTGGGTGATTGGTTTTTAAAAAACCCATAAACATACTGGCCTATGCTGGATGGGCTCTGGATAGCATAGAAGGTTTTTGATTGGCCAATTTTGATTCCGGCACATTCATACGATCCAAATATTGAACCTTTGAAAGCAGCCAGGCTTCAGATCCTCATCCTGAACCGGGCTGAAGTCTGCAGCATAGGAAGGGGCGCAATAGAGTCTCTGGTTCATTTTAAAGCAAGAGCTTTTGTGTATGATGCATCGGTTCTACATATAGCCTATCCTAAAACTGAACCGAGAATACCCCGGCTCTTGGAAAAGTTATGGAATTGCCGCAAACACATCTGTCCGGCTGGCAACCAAATTTTCTCAAATGAAAGTGTAAGCCAGGCAGCTTGCGGCAGCCAAAAGATACCAAACGGCCATTTAGAAATCGGCCATTGATTTCCCAAAGTCCTGGCAAGAATAAGAGGGCCAGCGTATATGGGCTCCTATGGTGGGCCTGGCAGCTAAAATTCTTTTTCAATTGTTTTATATCCTCCACCAAGATCCATATAATGCTCTTCTGGATTGGGGACTAAAACGAAGTATTTATATAGTGGAATTTCTTCAACACTTTGGCTGCCATCCGGATTATATACCATGAATGGGTTGATAGGGTCACAATGTTCACGATCATAAACAACCAACAATGTCTCTATGCCTCTACTATATGTTTCATCACCCTCCTGGCTAAGGGAATGGTGATAAGATACATAGCCTCCGATAACCTTTTTGGTATGGGGTTTTACATAATCTGCACCCCATCTGCCAAATTCAACATGTTGTCCATTTTTAGGGAAATACCAAACTATGAATTCGCTATCACTTTTATTCTCAAAGACCAATGATGCCTGATAATTAAACACAGGGAAATTAAAAAGTCGCTCCGGGTTGTCTAATTTTTGGCCGACCATTTCGCCTTCTAATGCACCAATCGCATAATAAGCTTCATAAAGTTGCTGGGGGACCACACATTCTGAAAAATAAAAATCTGCCCATTCTTCTTCTGTTCTCATAGGTTCCCAATCTTCGTCTCTAACCAATACCTCGCCATCCTCTCTGGCCAATATCCCGCCAATGATGCTAGCTGGAATGCTGCATCCCATATCTACCAAATCCTCAGCTTCACATCTTGCAGATACGCTGAATAGTAAAAAAAATGCAATGATTACCACCACCAGAATGATGATGGGGATTTTTTTGGTTTTATTCATTTTACACTCCTTCATGAGACAGGGATTGTAATACGACCCCGCTACAACCATAGCCTTTACCGATCAAGGGGGCTCAGACTGGCTTCAGGATATTAAAATTATTATATAAGTATTATATCATGAATAGCCAGCAAATGGTCAAAATAATTGATACCCAACCATTCAAGCAAAAGGAAAGCGAATTAGGCTTATGTTGTCTAAGACTATGCGGTAAAGCCTCTCAAAAAAGCTCAGGCATTGGTTGGCCCAAGCAGTGAAGCTTTGCCCCATTTTTTTAGAAGAAATGAATAAAAACCATAAACGTTTTTTAGCCATATATAACTAAAACCAGCATAAATCAAGTAGAATTTGTATTTTAGCAAAATAAAAAAGACATTCATGAAGAAATTATGAGAATAATAATCAGTTTACCAAAAGCAGACAAGGCAAAACATCTTTCTTTGATTACAATTGGTAGGTATTGTTAAGAGAGCCTAAAAATATTCATCATTGCCATTCTGCTGTCAATTCATTTAATCATAGGTTGTAATAGGTTGTAATAAGTTGTATAATATTTCAAAGTAAACTAAGAAAGAATTGAAAGAATTATGAACAAAGCGATAAAAATATCAGAAGAAATTGCAAAGGAAGCCAAGCTAGTAGCCAAAGTTACCCGTAGATCCATGGCAGGACAAATTGAATACTGGGCCTTTATTGGGAAAATTGCAGAAGATAATCCAGACTTATCTTTTTCAGTTATAAAAGATATTCTATTGGGCAGGGAACAACTCAAAGAAGGATTGGGAACAGAGTACATTTTTGGAGAAGGTGATTAGAGATTAAAATAATCCAATCACCTTTATTCTTAAAACAGAAAAAAAAGTTATATAAAAAGCAATTAAAAGTTCTGGACCAAGAGATAAAGAAAATTGTCCATAATCCTACAATAGGTCAAGAAAAAAAAGGAGTTTTAAAAGGTGTACGGGTGTACAAGTTTAAAATCCAAACCCAACTGTTTTTGCTATCATATGAGATAAAAAATGACTCTCTAAAACTTATCATGATTGGGAGCCATCAGAATTATTATAGAGACCTTTCTAAATATAATAATTAGTTTGGTTATTCATATTGTTTTTGGCAGCCCCAAGTTACGAAATTTCGAACCGCTTTTTAAAAGAAATAATTCTTTTAAAAAAATTTCAAATTTAAATATTTACAAGAATAAACCTTATATCTCACTTTTCGCACTATTTTTGATTGTTGTTCCTAATTTATTAATTTTATCACCAAATCCCACATCAATCATATAAAATGATAGCGTATGCTATATTTTTTAAAAATCTACCGGAAATATTTAAAGATCTTTTCCAATAGAACAATATAAAATAATCTTCTCTTTTGCCGTGGTCATATTAATTACATCGAATACTGATCTATTCCCTGATTGTATAAAATATTTTTTCATCAAGGCCCAGCGCTTCAAGGTACTGGCTCTGCACATCAGTAATCTTTCTTGATAGCCACCCTGTATTGCCCTTTTTTAAAACATGAACAGAGCAGAATTTGGTGCTCATCATAAATGCGGTGGGTCTTTCTGTCTGCTGCTTGTTCCATCCGGTAATGGTGGTGTCTTTTTCTTTGATATAGCCCCTCAAACACCTTTCGATTATCCTCCATATGAGCAGGGACAGCACCAGGACAAAGCCCAGCGCTTCAATCCTTTCCTTCTTTTTTAAAAAAAGGTCATTTACAATAAGCGGGTCTTTCAAGAAGCCAAAATTCTTTTCAATGCCGTGCTGTTCCTTGTAGATGGATAGGATCTCGCCAGCGTCCTTTTGGCTCTCTTTAATATTTGTAATCATCACAAAACATCCTGCCTTGCGGGTAAGGCAATCAATTCTCTTTTGATCGGGCTCTATAGAAACATCCAGCCTGTAGCGGATCCCGGCAAGCTCTTTTTGCCCGTTTTTAGGCCTTCCCCTTTTATAGATCTTTTTCTGGCCTACCTTAATATTAAATCTGTGGTATTTGGGAAGGATGGCTTTCTCTTTTGCCACCTCGGCATCTTTTTGGCAGAAGTACTCTATGGATTCCAGTTTCTTTTTGACCTCTTTTGCAGCCCCAAGGTCTTTCTTTATTTCTTTTTGAATCTTTTTCTTCTTTCGCTTGTCGTAGAAGTTTGAATGGATAACAATGGCCCTGTAGGGGGTACCGTCAATATCAACGCTTTTTTCATAGCTTTTGTAATAAGCATCTATCCTGCCCTTCTTCTCTGAGAGGATACCGATATCTGTCCAGTTTTCTTTA
>PWYO01000340.1 GCA_003567835.1 Actinomycetota bacterium
CAGGACTTCGGTGGACACACAAAACCACGGCCAACATTTCCCAGGAGCTGGCTAAAATTGGCATCCGTATCTGTCCCAATACGGTAGGCCGCATCCTAAAGGATCTGGGTTTTTCTCTTAGAGTAAACTGCAAAAGCATCTCCGCTGCCTCGGTTTGTGCAGAAGTGCGTGATGAGCAGTTTAGATACATTGGCAAGCTAGGCCAGAGTTTTTCTGCAGCCGGAAATCCGGTTGTAAGTGTTGATACCAAGAAAAAAGAGCTTGTGGGGAGGTTTAAAAACCAGGGAAGGTCCTGGTCAAAGACACCGGTTAAAGTAGCTGACCATGACTTCCGTTCCCAGGCTGAAGGTATTGCTGCCCCTTACGGCATCTATGATGTTGGAGCTAATAGAGGTTCGGTCTATGTGGGTATCTCCTCTGACACCCCAGAATTTGCCACCGATTGTATTTGCCGCTGGTATGAGGAGGAAGGACGGTACCGCTACCCCTACCAGGATGAGATACTTATCTTGGCTGACTCTGGGGGAAGTAATGGCTACCGCTGCAGAGCCTGGAAGCAGGGCCTTCAGATAAAGCTGGCCAACTGTTATGGGCTGAAGGTGACTGTATGCCATTATCCCCCAGGTTGTTCGAAATGGAACCCCATAGACCATCGTCTGTTTAGCGAGATCAGCAAGAACTGGCAAGGCAGGCCTCTGGACAGCTATCAGACCATCCTAAACTACATTTCCACTACCACCACAGCCACTGGACTTAAGGTCCGCGCCTGCCTTAATGCCTCCCACTATACCAAGGGCAAACGAATTACAGACGGGGAGATGGCAGCGCTTTCGCTTAAGCCCCATGATATTCAGCCGGAACGTAATTACACGATCATTCCTAATGCTGCAGGCTCCAGGACATCAAACCACAGCTTAGACTGGTGGGCCCGGAATATTGGTGACAAACAACCTGCGATGGCAAAATCGGGAAGTTATTTTTGAGTGGACCCTTAGTACCATTTGCCGGCTACAGCAGGAACAATAGTATCCGCTGCTGTAACTGCTTTTTCCTAAACTCAGACACCATTTTTTCAAAAGATTCGTCAGGTTGTAGGCTTGTAGCTTAAAGGAAAAAATATAAGAATGGCTCATTTGCTTGTAACCTTTTAAAGGTCTTATGGGTAGATTGGGAACTTAAAATGAAGGGGATCAAGTCATGACCCACGCAGCCAGAAAGCGGCTTTTGGGCTGGCTTTGACGGTATCACCAGCATTGCTTTTTGCTGAACATGTAGAAGCCGAGGAGCCCGAAGCAGACGAAGTGGATGTTGAAGAACTCGAGGAACCTGTAGCCGAAGATCTTCCAGAAACTGGATTTGATTTTCTACCCTATGGTATAGGTGGTGGGGCGGGCAAAAGGGCTGGTATTGGCTATGCTTAGAATAAGAGCGGACAGGCATACCAATGAATAGAGGTTGAGCCGTAACTTCTATGAAAAAGCAGGGGTTTTTAAAATGCCCCTGCATACTTTGTGTACCCAGCATGGGCAGTGACTAAGGGGTGAAGGTTCCCAGTGAGGGGATGGAATACACCAAACCAGCTTAAGCCAAAACCCTTAAATGGTTCTGATTTTGTAAAATGCAGACCAATAACGGAGGGCCCGCCCGTTTCAAAGCGGGCAAAATGCAAATTATCCACTTGACGTTACCTATATTGGTAGAGTATTATTATATCTATTGATTAAAAAATTATATTTATATCGAATTTTATATATATTTTTATATCAGTATAGTTTGGAGCTAAAATGAAAAAGCTATCCAGGCTGCTTATTGTGCTTGCTGCACTATTCTTTATTGCTAGCTTTAGTGTTTTCTGCACCATAGAAATAAATCCTGAAACATTAGGTAAAATATTAGGAACGGTCAGTGAATCGGAAACAACAACCCAAGAAGCGGTACAAGACCCGCAGCCGCAGCAAACTGAACAGGGGACTCTCCAAGAAACGATAGATTTGGAAGATGCCGGCCATGAACCTATGGAGGCTGAAGAAGATCCTACTGAAGAAATGACGGGCAATGGAGAGCAATGGCCTGCAAGTATGCCTGATTATGTGCCTCAGCCTGAAGGAATGATTATGACAGTCCAAGAAGATGAAACGCCTCAAGCTTATACATGGTATATCTGGTATCATTCTCAGACCGATACCAGGGAATCCTATAAAAGCAAATTGATTCATAAAGGCTGGAGCATAACAAGTGAAGAAGAGGATGGGCTTCATGCTGCTTATGGGGATCCATATACAACCATCATAGTCTCAATTGATGAAAGTGATCAGCCTATGGTTTTTGCAATAGTGAAAGTCAAGTAGCGCTACAGTGACAGCAATGAAGCATCTTGGCAGAGTAGGGGGCCTAAAATATGCTGTGTTACTCCAAAAACTCCCTTGAGGCTGTTGCAAGCGGTATTTTTTGATTGTATCACCTATTTGTCCACTTTCTCTTAAAGACGAATAGGTGTCCGATTTCACCAGAATTGGTAGCAGCTAAAGAATGAGTTGCTTTATAGTGGTATGCAATACTAAATTATAAAAGGATATAGCCATGAAACCCTTAAGATTTATTGTCCCCCTATTGGTGTTAGCCCTTATTTTTGGTTTTAGCTTTGCCTGTATGAATGCGCCAGCAGAAACCAGTGAAGAAGAGCCAGCCTTCGAAGCAGCTGACGGCTTAAGTATCGCCTTTGACATGTGGCATGAGGGGACCTATGAGATCTTTATCATGAATGCCGACGGTTCCAACCAGAGGCGGCTTACCGAAACCGGTGGCTATTTCCCTGTCTTTTCACCAGACGGAAAAAAGATTGCTTTTGGTGTAGGAACTATCTATATCATGGATGCAGATGGGTCTAACCTGAGATGGCTCACAGATCCTGATCCAACCTTGCATGCTAGGGATGGTGGGGGCGGGGGAGGCTATCCTTCCTTTTCACCAGACGGCTCAAGCATCGCCTTTTCTTCCAGCCGTGACGGATTCGGAGGGATCTACCTCATGGATGCCGACGGTTCAAACCCGAGGCGGCTTAGTCCAGAGGGAATCACCCATGATGAGACGAAACCCATATTCTCGCCGGACGGCAGCAAGATTGCTTTTCATTTGACCGATGGCGTATGCCAGATCTGGATCATGAATGCCGATGGCTCGGATAGGAGAAATATCTCAAACAGCAACATACATGATATGGCTTCTGGCTTTTCACCGGACGGCGCAAGTATTCTCTTTAGCTCCGACCGTGATGGCAACGGGTACTATGAGCTCTATATCATGGATGCCGACGGCTCCAACCAGAGGCAGCTTACAGAAAATAATTTTTATGGTCTCGTGTATGCTGCCTTTTCACCAGACGGCTCAAGCATCGTATTTTCTGATAACGATTATTGTTTCTATATCATGGATGCCGACGGCTCCAACCAGAGGGTGCTTACCGAAACCGATCTAACGCCCAGCCGGCCTTCCTTCTCACCTGCACCCTAAATATACGAAACATCGGGCAGAGCTATACCTGGAGACACTCATAAAATAGCCATAAGAGGAAATTGCCTCCAGGTAAAAGCAAGACCGTTATTGGGGATGCTGCAGGGAATAAAAAACGGATGACAATGGTCTTACCAGGACCCCAAGATGCAAATCGGCTCAAAAGTCTGAAAAATGAAGGCGAAAGGCAACTTGAGTCTCTTCATTGGCCAATATTTCCCAATAACAGCGTATTTTCAGCAGGTTTTATCGCATAAACTTTATACCCCTAACTTACGCAAGCTTTTATCCATATAATCCAACCATTGCTTGTGTTTGATACAAAAGTTGGTTATTGCCCTATGGGCTTCTTTGGCTATTCTGGGAACATACATCTTATGCAAGGTTTTTATCATTTCTTTGATTTTTTCAGATTCTATTTCTAAATAAGAAAAACCCTTTTCTATATCTTCAGCCTCAAAAGCTTCTATTTTCTTACTCTTTAAAGCATCTAATTCATAAGCTAGGGGGGAAATATTGCTCCTATATGCAAGCATGTATTCTTCCCATTCTTGCATAATTTTCATAAGCTTCATCTTTGATCCTCCTCCTGCCTGCATCATAACAAATATAATTGAATAACTGAAATCTGCCCTTGGTGGTATTAACCCAAAGCTTCAATATGCCCAAATCAATATTGATGCATGATATGCTTATATTGCCTATAAAGGAACTTTATAGGGGTGGTTTAAATGATGGGCAAGCGGCCTAGGGATAATACTGGCAGCAATGATTCTAATATTTTTCCTAACAGTGGTTTTTACAGGCTGTGATATGGAGGTTGATGAAATGGAGTCATTGCCCAATAACCCATGCAAGACTTCTAACAGACTACAGCTTAAACAAAAGGCGTGATAGACCAGATGGGTGTTTAGGATCTATTTTTAAAAATTACCCATAATTATAAGAAGGGCTATGGATTTGGCGGCCTCTCTTTTTTTGTCTAAGAATGTTTCATGGTTTAAGAATAGGACAGCTATGCTTTTAGAACATGCAATGTCATGGTTTTTGGTGGCTCGCCTTAAAGAGTTTCTTGTATGTATAAAAAGATTGATTGGAAAGGGGGTTCGAACTGAAAAACCCACAGTATTGCTATCATGATTGATCAATATTGGCGAAATGACCGCCCATAGGCGTGATTGCATTTTTTTTGATCACACAGGTCAAAATTATTGAATTATTACATTTTGGTCAATAGGGTATTATAAGATCACGGTAGGCAAATAGGCAATGTATCGCTTCCTAATGAGAATTTTCGAACAATGAATGGCCCAGCAGGTGGTCGTATCATGTAGTAGAATCAAGTGTTCTAAATAATGCTTTTCGTGGTATTAATGATTATAATAGGTGGTGTCCGAACATGAATGTGGAACTATGCGCGCAGCAGTCACACTTTCGTCCAGAAAGGGTCAGAGCATGTTATCGTTTTCAATAGTTGCGGTATTGTAAAAAATCTTCTAAAGAAAATAATATGAAAGCAATTCTAATTTTAAACCCAGAGTCCGGGAATACAAAAATAAAAATATCTCCATTGCTAAAATGGACTTTCAAAAGATTGGAAAATACGGTAAAAGAGATCTCTACACCGAAAATAACTGCCCAAGAACTTATAAAAGAAGTGAGGGAAAATTGCAATAAAGAAAATATATCATTGGATACCGAATTTACAAAATACCCCAAGCATGCAGTGGAACTGGCAAAGGCCGCAAGAGATAAGTATGATATGATTATTGTGGCCGGAGGAGACGGGACCATAAACGAAGTTATAAATGGTATCGGTCAATCAAAGATTATCCTTGCAATCATACCTTTTGGCAGCACAAATGTTCTTGCTTTGGAGTTGGGAATACCATTTGATGTAAAAGAAGCTTCAAAGTTAATCGGTCAGGGAAAGAAGCTAAGGATTGATCTGGGTTATGCACAAACAGACGAGGTGGCCAGGTATTTTACTATGATGGCCGATGTGGGATTTGTCCCAAAGCTCATTGAAGGAGTCAATCTAAAAGTCAAGAAAAGATTAGGGAACCTGGCTTATCTGTTTGCTGGAATCCAGCAGCTCTTAAAATATAAATGGCAAAATATACATGTTAAGCATAAAACGTATTCTGTAGGTTATTTTGTAATAGTTTCAAATATCAAAGACTATGCCGGGGAATATCAGATCGCGCAGAAGGCCAGCATAAATGACGGATTTCTTGATTTGGTAGTTATCAATAGGAAAAGTTTTTGGGCTATAATCAAGTTTATCTTTTTAATATCAATCGGGAAATCAAATAAATTCTTAAAAGAAGAGTATTATCAAATAAAGGAAGCTTATATTTACTCCAAGCATAAAATGTTGGTTCAAATAGATGGAGAATTACTGGGGACCGCACCGGTAGCGGTAAGAGTTGTCCCCAAAGCATTGACTGTAATGGTTAAGAGATAGTTATTATGCGCAAGCAAATCTAAAATTTTTTATGAACCAACATACATCTTTCAAGTATATTTAGTTTACAAAGAAACTCTTTATATTCGTTATAACCTTTGACAAGCCAACCAAATCAACCACCGTCATAGATTTTACAATCAAGTAAAAGCAGGATCATACAGCACAAAGGGTCGAGGATAGATGAAAACGCATAAGGCCAATACCGCTAAAAGGCTATATGCAGAAAAAGTTGCTTTGTGCTATGGTTTTTAAGTTTTTTTAAAAATAAAGGAATCAATGTAATCATATGCATAAATATATAAAAATATATTTATCTGTACATATAACTTATATTGTATATATGATATTCAGTAGACCTCCATCCATACAAAGGTCTAATATATAAACAAAAGCATAACTTAGTAGCGTTGAGGCCTCTGCACGATGAAGTGGGCGCTTAAAGCGGTCAGGAACTTAAGCCAATAGCGTCACCGACTAAATTTTTTATTTGGTCGGTTTTTTTATAGTGCGCCCGGCATGGGCGCTTGCTAACCGGTGAAAGTGCGGGACGGGTGTTGATAGTGCCAACCGTTAGCCAAAGGCAAGGGTGTCCACCGCGAGGTGGAATCTGGAGGAAGCCGGAGACAAAACTGCGGCCCGAGGAACACGAACTGCATATAAGGCATATGCCTGCCGGGTGAGTTTGCTA
>PWYO01000114.1 GCA_003567835.1 Actinomycetota bacterium
AACCCATGATCAGGTTTCTTGCCAAATTGCCCCCCATTTGTTAAACCGGCCATCCAGCATCCTGCCCATTTGTGTCTTGGGATGCTGCATGCATCTTGCCGGCCTGCATGATACTAAAAATAACAAGCTTCTTTTGCAAAGTCAATCCATGGTCAATTGCCGGCGACCTTTTCTCGTAGGGCCTATAAGGGAAATTTTTATGGTTCAGCACTGGTTTTGGCAAGCTTTCCTTGCCCAAAACCGGCTGCCGGGCAAGCCGGATATTTGCAAACATGGGATTTGTCTGCAGCCGGGGAATGGATGCAAAAAATCAAATAAAGGGCTCGGGGATCTTTTCCAGCTCTTCAAGCGAAAAGACCGGACCGTCCACGCAGACAAACTTCTCCCCGATATTGCACCTGCCGCATTTGCCCACCCCGCATTTCATCCGTCTCTCCAAAGTGGTGTACACATGGCTGCTGTCGAAGTTAAGTTTCTTTAATACCTCAAGGGTAAATTTAATCATAATGGGGGGTCCGCAGGTAACCGCCACCGTACCTTCAGGGGAGGGCTTCATCTTTTCCAGCACATGGGGGCAAAGCCCGACTTCCTCATCCCAGCCGTGGCAGGCAGTGTCGATGGTCTGGGCCAGGTTGATGTCTTTGGAAGCCTCCCATTGTTTTAGGTCCGCCTTGTAGCACCGGTCATCAGGGGTCTTGGCTGCATAAAGCAGGGTAAGGTCCTTATACTTTTTCCTGTTTTCTAAGATATGAAAAATCAGAGGCCGCAGAGGTGCCAGCCCTATGCCGCCCCCTACGATAAGAATTTTTTTGCCTTCCCACGCCTGGCAGGGAAACCAATTTCCCAGGGGCGCCCGAATGCCTACCCGCTCTCCCGGGCTCAAATTGCTGATGGCCGTGGTATTAACCCCCACTTTCATCACCGTAAACTGCAGCATGCTGGGATCCGAAGCAGGAGAATTGATGACAAAAGTAGACTCCCCTGACCCGAATACAGAAAGCTGGGCCACCTGGCCAGGCTTAAAAGAAAAAGAGTCCCTTTCCGATTCATCTTCAAGCATAACCTGTACAGATATGATGTTGGGGGTCTCTTTGATGGTTTTTTTGACTACAGCCACAGAAGGAAGATAGGGATTCTCCTTGGCCATCACATGCTTGCTTTCCACAATATTTGTCTTATCCATTGTCTAAATCCTAGGGTTGTTTGCTTTTTAAAACCGCGGCCACAATCTGCCTGATATCCATATCCACCGGGCAGACCTCCACACACCTTCCACAGCCTACACAATACAGGTGTCCTTGCCGTTGGAAATTATAATTGTATTTACAATTGACCTTATTCTTATACCGTTTTTGGATATCTTCCCTGGGGTTGTGGCCGCTGGCCTCCAGGGTATACAGGTAGCTGGTACAGAAATCCCAGCATCGGTAGCGCTTGCCCTGCCGGTTGTCCTTGTCATCCCTGATATCAAAACAATAGCAGGTCGGGCACACAAAGGTACACGCTCCGCAGCTGATGCACTGCTGAGATACTTTCTTCCACTGGCTTGCATCAAAGGCCTTGTTTAAGTGCTCAGCCATGTCCTCAACAGCGGTTTTTGGCCACATGCTGGACATTTTCTCGGATGCTTTCCTGCCTCGCTCCTGCATCCGGGACTTGTAGTCTTGCCCATCTTTGGCGTCTGCCTTCGCCAAGTAACTGTTCGAAGCCTGGGCCAGGGCATTGCCCTTTTTGGTAT
This sequence comes from Actinomycetota bacterium, assembly GCA_003567835.1. GTDB lineage: Bacteria > Actinomycetota > Humimicrobiia > Humimicrobiales > Humimicrobiaceae > Halolacustris > Halolacustris primus. Next base: position 1,739 of record PWYO01000114.1, read on the forward strand.
ACACAAAAACCACATAATGGTCCCCGTCTTCCATCAGGCCCAGATCTGTATGGTCAAAACCATAAGGGCTTCCCCCCACCGCGGTGCAGAAACAGTCCTCAAAAACAGTATCGCAGCCTAAGGAGATCAGCACCGTGTTTTCCCTTCTTTTCATATAGTAGGGATCTTTGACAATCCCCTGGCCAAAGACAGCATCCATCTTGGCAATGGCTTGGCAATCACAGGACTTGAGCCCAAATATTATGCTGTTTGGGGCCTCCTGGGAGACACTGAGCTTAATTTTTTCATCCTCTATATTTTCAGGATCCTTTTCATAACTGAAATCCAGCAGGTCTTCCCAATGGGGATACATCACCTGTTTGGGGCTGCGTTTGGTCTTTTCAACCAGGTCAAGGACATACCTTTTCTCTTGGCCTTGGCCAAAACCCAGATCGTCTTTGATTTCAGAAAGGTTAAAAAAATCGACAAGACTGTTATCCCGGTCCCGGGCAGGGACATAGACATCGCTGTCCTGGGCCAGGCTCTCCAGCCAGGGTTTTAAGTCTTGTTTTTTTAAGGTATATATGGTTTCCATGCTTAGATCAATTCTTCCTCTTCTATATTCTCTTCTACCGTCTTATAGGTCAACAGCGGCGGTTTTGCCTCCACATCCATGCCCGGGGTAAAATTGAACAGGGTCTCAATTTGCTGGTTCATCTTTTTCATCATCTTCAGCAAACCGATATTCTGGGGACAGACCCTTTGGCATTCCCCGCATTCCACGCACCTTCCAGCCAGGTGCATCACCCGAATCAATTGAAAAAACTTGTTCTCTGAAGGTACCACCTTCTGGGACTGCCAGTTGGGAAAATCCAGGTGCACGATACACTGATCCTGGCAGACCTCCAGAGGACAGACATTCCGGCAGGCATAGCACCGGATGCATCGGGAAAATTCATCTTTCCAGTACGCTTCAATCTGGTCCAAATCAAGTTTTTCCAGCTGCTTGACATCCTCAAACCGGTCCTTTTTGGGGGCCTGGAGCTTCTGTTGGTTTTCCACAAACACATCCCCGCCCATATCCTGGTCAGAGATGGAGCACCAATGGCATTTATCCGCATAAAAATCGGCGGTCTTTAATTCCTTTTTCCCTTCTGCGGTTTCCACTTCTATTGTTTCAGGCCCTATATTGGCCGAAAATACCCTGGCACCCCCCAAATGCCTGCTTATTTTCTGATGGTCTAAAACCCCGGCACAGCCTACCACCAGCATCTTGCATGCAGCCCGGTCTATGAGTTCTTCGGATATCAGCTGGTTGACGGCCTTGGCATCACAGGGTTTTAATACCATGCCTATATTGCCCTTCACCTGCTTGGACAACCGGTAGGCATAGGTGGCCAGATTGTTGATGCAAAGCTTGTCAAAGATCAGCTGGTCCAGGTCCTGTTTTTTTTCAATAAAGCAGGGGCTTACCTTCAGGGGATTGCTGCCTTTGCTGTAGCCTGCCATAACCTCTACCTGGTCAAACAGCTCTTCTGCCTTCGCTATGATTGTTTCAGTTAATTTTTTGGCCATTTTTATAGGATACTGTTGATTCTTTTTACAAAATTGGTTACCACTTTCTGCCACCTCTGTCCTTCAGAAGCCGAAACCCACTGGTAAGAGAACCGGTTCTTGTCTATGCCTATAAAGGGGAGGTATTCCTTTAAAGCCTCCAGCCTCCTGCGGGCATAAAAATTGCCGTCGGTATAATGGCAGTCATTGGGATGGCATCCGGAGACCAGCACGCCGTCCGCGCCTTCCGAAAAAGCTTTAAGCACAAAAAGCGGGTTGATCCTTCCGCTGCAGGGAACCCTGATAATCCGCAGATTTTCAGGCTGCCGCAGCCGGGCAGTGCCCGCAGCATCTGAACCGGCATAAGAACACCAGTTGCATAAAAAGGCAACAATTCTTGCCTCTTTTTTGGGGCTCTTTTGTTCTTGTTCGGTCATGGTTTTTGTTGGTCCTTCATCCATTTCATGATTTTGAAAAAGCCTTGATCTCTTCGATGATCATCTCGTCGGTAAACCCGCTCAAGCTGATGGCATCAATGGGGCAAGTGGCCTCACAAAGCCCGCATCCCTTGCATACCGTCTCAATGACATCAACAATTTTTCTGCCCCGCAGATCCAGTTCCTCGATGGCATGAAAGGGACAGACCATCAAACATTTATTGCATCCAATACACCTGGCCTGGTCCACCTTGGCCACCATAGGATCGGAGGCCAGCTTGTCCACAGACATCAGGGCCAAAATCTTAGAAGCCGCCGCGCTTCCCTGGGCCACGCTGGTGGGAATATCCTTGGGGGACTGGCAGGCGCCGGCAATATAGACGCCGCTGGTATTGGTCTCCACAGGCCTGAGCTTGGGATGGCTTTCCTTAAAGAAGCCAAAAGGCCCGGTGGTGATATTGAGCACCTTGGCCAGCTCTTGGGCCTGGGGTTCGGCAACCATGGCTGTGGCCAGTACCACCAGGTCCGCTTCTATTTCCACCATTTGGTTTAATATGGTGTCCACACCCTTGACTACAAGTTTGCCGTCTTTTTCTCTTTTGTATACTTTGGAGACCCTGCCCCGAATATATTGGGTGCCGTACTGTTTTGCCCGGTCAATAAACTCGTCATAATCTTTGCCCGGAGACCGGATATCCGTATAAAAAAGGTAAGACTGGGAGTCATGGATATGCTCTTTGGTGAGTATGGCCTGTTTGGCCAGGTACATGCAGCAGGCACTGGAGCAATACTCCAGCCCCCTGGACCGGTCCCTGGAACCCACGCAAGACAAAAATACAATCTTTTTGGGCTCTTTTTGATCCGAAGGCCGCAGGATATGGCCTTGGGTGGGCCCTGAAGCACACATCAGCCGTTCATACTGAAGGCTGGTTATAACATCTTCAAGCGCTCCCCCGCCAAACTCGCCAAAAGCATCGGATTCCATCACACTGGCCCCCACTGTAACCGCAATGGCCCCGATTTCCTTCTCCAGCAGTTCTTCTTTTTGATTGTAATCGATGCAGTCGGCCTCACATGCGGTGATGCATTGCTCGCATTCCGAACAAACCCCGCAATTTAAGCAGCGCTGTGCTTCTTTTTTGGCCTGCTTTTCATCCAGAGCAGCCACCACTTCCTCAAAGTTCTGGGTTCTCTGCTTGGCATCCAGCATACGGGCCGCTTCCCTGGCCTGCTTTTTAAAAGATTTCAGTTCTTTTTCAGTAAATACCTGTTCGGCATCGAGTTTTCTCTGGGATTCTTTTTCCAGGGCCGCCTTCTGGGCGATATCCTCTAATTTTTCCCCCTGGATATATTGGTCGATGACCTTAGCGGCCAGCTTTCCGTGCCCTATGGCTTCAGTCACTGTAGAGGGCCCGGTGACCGCATCGCCGCCGGCAAATATGCCCCTGCTGTCCGCCAGCAGGATCTCCTCGTTTTGGAGGGCAATGCTGTCCCACCTGGTCAGCTTCAAAGGATTTTTGCCTGAAGTCAGATAATCGGTTTTTGGCCGCTGGCCAATGGCCAGTATAAGCCAGTCCAGCTGGACGGTAAACTCGCTGCCTTCGATGGGGATAAATCGCCTCCTGCCGCTTTCATCAGGTTCTCCCAGCTTGTTTTTTATAAATACCACACCTTTGAGCCTTCCATTGTCCTGGATCAATTTGACCGGCGTGGTAAGAAAATGCATGCCTACCCCTTCTTCCAGGGCATCCTCATATTCTTCCTGGATGGCGGGCATCTCCTTCTGGCTTCTCCTGTAGAAAATGCTCACCTGGTCTGCGCCCAGCCTCAGTGAAGACCGGGCAGAGTCAATGGCCACATTGCCGCCGCCGATGACCCCTACTTTTCCTTTGAGCTGGTCGGCTTTCTTGAGGGAGACATCCTTTAGAAATTCCACCCCGGATATTACCCCTTCTACATCCTGTTCACCGATGTTTATGGGCATGTCCCGGTGGGCGCCGGTAGCCAGAAAGACCGCATCATAGTCCTCTTTTAATTGCCACAGCTGGTCGGTGTTTTCAATCTTGCTGTCTGTGGCAATCTCCACACCCATTCTGGTAAACACTTCAAGCTCAGCATCCAGGATATCCTGGGGAAGCCTGTAGTCGGGAATCTCGGTTCTGAGCATGCCTCCTACCACCGAAAGCTCTTCAAAAACCTTTACCCCATACCCTTTTTTGGTCAAGAAATAGGCGGCTGTAAGCCCCGCGGGCCCTGCGCCTACCACTGCCACCTTCTGGGGTTTTTTCTCTTCGATCTGAGGCAGGGGCAACGCTCCTATCTTGGCCTCATAATCGGCCATAAACCGCTTAAGGGACATGATGGCAATGGGATCGTCAACCAGCTTTCGGGTACAGTTATCCTCGCAGGGATGGGTACAAACCCTTCCGCAGACTGAAGGGAAAGGATTGTCTTCCCGGTGCAGCTTTAAAGCTTCCGCATATTTGCCTTCCCGGATAAGGGCGATATAGCCCTGGGCGGCAACACCTGCGGGACAGCTGCTTCTGCAGGGGGCTTTGCCCTTTTTATAAATATTGTATGCAGAGGGCACCGCCTGGGCAAACATCTTGGAGATCGCCTTGCGCTGGGCAATGCCTGCTTCATAGGTGTCCGGTATGGTAACCGGACAGACTTTTTCGCATTCCCCGCATGAAGTACAGTTTTTCAGATCAATATATCGGGGTTTTTTGCGGATGGTGGCCTTGAAGTTGCCTACCGAGCCTTCCAGCTTGACCACTTCCGAATTGGTTAACAGCTCAATGTTTTCATGGGTGCCCACATCCACCATCTTGGGAGACAGTATGCAGGCCGAACAGTCTATGGTAGGGAACGTCTTATCCAGCTGGGCCATTTTGCCCCCAAT
>PWYO01000342.1 GCA_003567835.1 Actinomycetota bacterium
CATCATTTTCCTTATAATACTTCCAAAGTAAGTTAATGTTTTGGCCCATTTTTTTATATACACATATTGTAAAAAAACAGTATATTTTCAAAGTATACTATTATTAATTAATATGTCAAATTAAATTTGAATATTTTTTATATTAATCTACCTATATAATATGTTCAAATTTAGATTAACCAATTTTTTTTAAAATATAATATGTAATCATAATAACTATATGTATATGATTATTTATTGTTTATTGTATTCATATCGATCATGCTGTGGGCTTTATCTCATCGACTAAGACCATTCCTGGTTGTAATACTTCATAATTTTTGCTGTCTCCCGTTTTTCACTCCCTACCGGGAAAGTGAGGAACTCCTTCTGTTTTTTCAACTTAACCAGCTGTTATGCTTTCAGCCCTTTTACCCTTTTTGCTTGCTATGAAGCACTCAGCCTGTTGCTGCTATGACTTATCCTGTGTGTGGCTGGATGAAAAGGAAGGGTCGGAATAGCGATGCAGCTCATGCAGCACGGGAGTTTCAACCTCTGCTTTCCGGGCCAGAGCAAAAAGTTCCTCGTTTAACCTGACCATCTCCTCCCTGGCATTGCGCGCATGGCGGGCAGCGCCGATATCAAACAGCTCGGAATTCAGTAAGCGCCGCAGCATTGGCACCAGAATAAAATTTGGAATAGCCAGCAGGATGTTCATAACAGGCGGCTCAACCGGAAACCTGTTTGCTTTTAACACCCTAAATGCTTCCCGTACCCCCTGCAAGCACTTTTTTATAATCCAAGGCTTCTTTGCCAGTTTGTAATTGCACGATCCTGCCATGTAGAGGGCGTTAACCAAGGGCCCGACCATGGCAACGTGGTAACGGAGCCAGGCATCCATATTCCGGCTGAACTCCACTTTAATCCCCCCGGCCCTAAAAGCTGCAGCGATATCCTTTAAACGCTTGCTGATTGTACCGTCCAATTCACCGATGGTAATACCCTTTATTTTTACCAGCATTAATCGTACCAGGTGCCCCTCACGCTCACCGCCGGCGTTGGGAAAGCCCAGCAATACCCTTTTTCGCCCCAGGGCTTCAGTAATCGCCTGCTGTCCTTCAGCATTGTTGCCCATAATCAGGAAAGCTGGTATTTTATGATTAACCGACAATGCCTCCAAAGCTGAGTGCAGCTGAGTTTTTTGAACCACCACAAGGCAAAAATCATAATAATGATCTGCAGGCATCCGGTCAAGCACATCAACCGCAGTTACAAATCTTTGTTTACTGTCGTAATATTCTATGACAATACCGTGTTCTTTTATCTCATTGTAGCGCTTTCCTCGGGCCACTACAGTTACCTGGTGTCCGGCATCCTGCAGCCTGGCCGCGTAAAGACTGCCTAATACGCCGGCCCCAAAAACCAGGACTTTCATCTTTCGCGCTGGTTTATTCATTCCCCATTCAACTCCTCTTTTTTTTCGAGATGTTTTTAAAAGTTTGCCATTCATATAGAACCAGCACTGGCTCATGTTGAAAAATCTTAATAGCCATTTAAAAAATTATGCGGCAACCACCCCTATTTCTTCATACACAGGTCATGCTGAGAAAAGCTATTCAGATTTTTTTGAAGTTTTTGATAAGAAAATGGGAAACCGTGAGCAGGATAGATGGTTCGAGCACCTTTTTTTATCATCTTCTGCCAGCTGTTATAATACTGTTTAACATCGGATATAAAAATACAGCAGTAACGATTACCGAGCCAGGCAGGACCATTCATGGCTGCATCCCCACAAAAGCAGGAGCCATCATCTAGAAGCAAGGAAATAGAATCTGGACTATGTCCTGGCGTGACCAGTATTTCTCCGGGAATCCCCAAAGAGCGCAGGCGTCCATGATCATCTTCTCTTACTATGATATCTGTTTCATTCAATTCCAGCGGCTCGAGACGAAATCGGACCCCTTTTAAAAGCGCATAAAAACTAAACACTAATGCCCGACGGTTAACAAGCCCCCCTCCCGGGACAAAATGTTCCCCTTTTTGCAAAGGTTTTAAAGCTTCACTATGCATGATAATCCTACAACTGGATACTTTCCTCAAGGAAGCGGCAAACCCTGCATGGTCTTCATGGTGATGGGATAAAAACAGGAACTGAATCTCTTTGGGATCTATCCCTACCCCTTTCAATTGACGCATAAACAGTGAGAATTCCTTTTGACTTCCGCCTTCTACCAACAAGTAACCCTCATTACAGGAAAGTAAAAAACGATTGGTCAAGCCTTTTTCGAGCATGATTTTTTCTTTCACGAACAGATCGACCTCTTTACCAATGAAGCATTTAACATAAATAGGAATATTTATACGCTTATTTAAAACATCTCAACCATAATAATCATCCTAGGCGCTTTGCCTGTTCTGGCTGCAAAAGCTGCATGTGTATCTTTTGGAAAATTCTTGAGTTCCATCTTTTCCTGTCACTGATGTTTTCGCCTGTTACCAGCACATTCATAATAATCCCTTGCATTTTTAAATACGATTCTTCCTATAATTTCAGGTTAGGATATGCCCTTGCCCCTGTCAAGCAATGATAAAATACAGAGGCTCTTCGGTATTTTAGGCAGCATTGTTCCATGACCGTGCCGATGCTAGCGCGATGCTGTATTGGGGATCATAGCAGGTCTTTCGAAGTCGGTTTAGGGATAGGTTTCAAACCGCATACAGGCGCTGTCGACAAAATAAACAATTTTGCCAAGCGTTTTAAATGAAAGCTCAGATAGCCCGAACATATCCTGTGTATTCTGTTTATTGCGGCATTAAAGCCATTATCTATAGGAACAGATCATAGTTACACTGATCATGCTGGTTATGTTCGCCTCTGCTTTGCATCGATGATTGCGGGCATGCCGAGATATTGTTAAAAAAACTAGGAGGAAAAGTATTTCTTGAGCGTAAAAAGATGCGCGTGGTAGCAAAACATGCGTATACCTGCTTTGGACAGCATGTCCACCAGCTTGTTTTTTTTAAGGCTGCTATAAACCTGGGGGTGAGCCTGGTCATCGAATATGATGCAGCCGTTTTTTCTGCGAAGGTTGATGTCCTGAAAATCAGAATGGTGCAGCTTTGCCAGCATTTTCGCCTGGCAGGCATCAGCGGTGCTGATGGTTTTAATCAGTTTTTGCCTGGATTTTCCGATGATAAAATCAAATTTTTTTATATGTCCGGACCTGCCGGCAATTTGGGCATCCTGCTGGTAGCTTGTCCCCAGCGCATCCAGCACATAGGCAATTTTTTTGTTAAACATGGGGTTTGCCTCATTTTTTTTATGCTGAACCTCCGTACTTAGGTGCGTTTGGAAATCCTGGTTTTTTAAAGCGCGGGGCAGGTTATAGATTTTTTGCAGCATCCTGACCACCTGGGCTACATCCTGGCCGATATGGTTGATGTCCGTACGGACTTCAATTTCGCTTTGCACATGCTCTTTTAACCAGTTGATAGCCTTTGCCTCCCCGCCTGAGCCGGGCACTGGCTGGAGATTGGCCTTTCTGATATATCGAACCCCCCGGCCGAAATCGCTTACCGTAATCTGGCCCTCTGAGGACACCTTGACACACAGCTCAATATAATTATTGTCATTGTCAATAAAAGGGGTCACCAGTACATGGATCTTTTTGTCCAGGCCCATGAGGCAGAACTGCATTCCACTCCCATAGCTGGAATTAATATTATGCTCAATCTTATGCCTGGTATTCTGAACGTCCAATTGTTTGCCAATCCTATACAATTTTGGCATCTTTTAAGATCTTGTCCAGGATGACCACCCTTTTCAATTCTTTGAAAAATCTCCTTTTATGGGTGGAATACCGGATGGCCCGGTTCAAGATCTTAATCATATTGCTGTAATCACCCTTTAGGCTGTAAAGCTGAAACATCAGATGGTAGGTCCCGTAGCTTTCAATTTTCTTTTCCAAGTTCTGGTCCAAGATTTTTTCCGCTTCATCAAACTTTCGTTCCTTGATCAATTTGCTGGCCTTCTTTTCAACAAGCAATATGACATTATCGGCAACCATTGAAACTTCCTTGTCGGTTTCACCCATATCCTTACGGGTTGTTTATACATCTATTGCAAAATGTGCCTGCCCTATGGGCAATCGCATGCTGTTACTTACTATATCGGCTGAAAACCGCCATTTATAAAGTACATTCATCAGGCAAATACCTTGCTTTAGCCATGGGGGCAGGCTAGAAATACCTTCACTCCATGCAAAAAACCGGCCATCAAGAAACCCGGGCCTTTATTGCTGCAGGCATACGAAGTCTGGAGCGGGGGCAGGCATGGGGAAGAAAGCTTGCACGAAAGAGGAGAATAATATTTAATAAAAATATTTTGACTTTCCAATAGTAAATACTATATAATTGTATTACCTAAGAAATCAACATTCAGTTTATTGTTTAATCGGGCTTGTTTTCCTGGGTCGGTCCAACCAGGTTGGGGAAAAGGCATGGGTAAAACCGGCTGCCTATTTTTAAAATATGAATCACAGGATGGAGACACAATGTCAGAAAAAGTAACAGTCATTGCTGAAGGCACTGAATTTGAGGGCAAGTTTACCGCAAACGGTCCCATGATCATTGACGGGAAATGCAAAGGCGAAGTTGCCTCCCAGGACAAGATTGTGGTGGGAAAAACCGGCACGGTAGAGGCAGAAATATCCACTCCCCGCATCGAGATCTCCGGAGAGCTTGTGGGCAATGTGAAAGTGGATGAAGAGATCATCATAAACCATACAGGCAAGCTCAAAGGAAATATCCTCCACAGTCAGGCTCAGCTGATCATCCATAAAGGGGGGCTTTTCTTGGGAAAAAGCATGGAATGCGAAAAACCGGGCATCAGGGGCACGGTGGACAGCATAAAAAGCACGGCATAAGGGGACCGGCAAGAACGTCCTTAGACAAACAGCTGCTTGTATTGCTGCACAATATGGTCTCTTGTTTGGCGGGCTTCTTCGATGAAATCTTCAATATGGGCTCTGAGTTCAAGCAGGCTGATTTTTTTATCCCCGTAAAGGCGGACATAAAAACCGATTTTTCTGCGGGCCACCATAATAGAATGCATCCTGTCGATTAATCGGAACTCTTCTTTTCCTAGGTCCGCCACCCGGCTGAAGTGATAGACTTTGGATATTTTCATGTTTTTAAGATGCCAGTTGATCTTCTTGGTCTCTTCTTCTTTTACCAGCTCGGATATGGATTCCAGGTGGGCAATATTTTCTTTAAGCTCTAAAAATGCATCAACCAGGGCCTGGGATTTTGCAAGCTTTGCCTTTTCTTTTTTCTCTTCCGCCCAATTTTGCATATGCCTTTTTTGCTTGAAATGGATGACCCATATGCCTATGGCAATGCCTCCGGCAGTAGATGCAAAAGTGATGACTGCTATCCATACATAAAACATATTATTCCATAGGTTCAGCTCTTAAACAAAGAGACTTCTTTTTTAGAGATCTTGTAGATGACCGCCATAAAGGCTTCTACCGCCAGGGGATCGAATTGCTTGCCCTTTTCTTGGGTAATAATCTCTATGGCTTTTTTTTCTCCCATTTTGCCGCGGTAGGGCCTCTCACTGGTGATGGCATCATAGGTATCGGCCACAGCAATAATCCTGGATTCGATGGGGATTTTATTGCCCGAAAGGCCCATGGGATAGCCCTGGCCGTCATAACGCTCATGGTGGTGCAGAATAATCTTGGCCACTTGTTTTAAGCGGGGAATATTGGCCACCAGCAGGGCACCTTTTAGGGGGTGTTTTTTAATTTCTTCAAATTCCTCATCGGTAAGCGAGGAAGGTTTGTTTAAGATGTTTTCTGCAATGCCTATTTTTCCCATATCATGGAGTATGGAAGCGGTACTGATGGTGTTTTTGGTTTCCTGGTTCAGCTCAAGGTGTTCTGCCATGAGCATGCTAACCTGTTTGACATTGCTGGAATGGCCTGATGTATAGGGGTCCTTGACTTCCAGCAGGCTGATCAGCAGCTCCAGTATATTGGAAAAACTTTTTTTCAGCTGCTCATTGTTTTTCTCAAACTGCAATATTTTCATATAGTAATCCAATGCCTTGGCATAGATGGCCAAAATCTGCTCCAGTAATGTGCGGTCCCCTTTCCTGCCCCCGATCCGGTTTGTTGAAAGCAGCTGGGTAATAAACATTTCCCCTCTGGGCGTGGTGGTATGCACCGCTGCAAACGACTGGCTGTCCTCGGGAAGCATTAAGAAATGCAGCCCGTCCTGCTCTTGCTGGATATTGCCCAGAAACAAGTGCCCTTGTTGTTTTAACTGCGAGAGCAATTCATAGTTTACCTGGGGGCCCAGCAGGGGATTGCTGGATTTCTTGGCTGCCTGGATGCCCCTTTCTTTGCATATTACCAGCTCCCTTTTGGCCTCTCTGGACTTCAATACTTCCACAATCAACAGGTTAAGGCCCGAAAAATAGGCAGCAAGGTGGTCAAAAAGAACATCCGTTGCGCTGCATATATCATCGCTTTCCAG
>PWYO01000300.1 GCA_003567835.1 Actinomycetota bacterium
CCGCTTTGGACCTGGCTTCAACCGATTTTACCAGTTGCTGAAGCAAGGTGCCCAGTGCCACGCCCTTTAGGGCTGATGGTTTTAGTTCATAGAGCAAAACGCGCATTTCTTTTAGGGCAACATCATGCAAACGCTTGATTTCAGCCAGCCGCTTGGCCACTGCATCCGGCTTCTTTTCCCATAATTTGGGAATGGTGCCCGCAATAAGATTTGCTGAAAAAAGGGTCTGGGTGACCGTGTCATGCAGCTCTCTGGCCAGCTTGCTTCGTTCATTTGCATGCGCTTTCTCTTTGGCGATTTTTTTCTGCAATCTTTCGGTATTTTTTCTGGCAGTGACATCTCTTCCATAAATATTGGCATAATTGGAGCCGGCAACCGGCACAACCGTAAACTCATATACCAAATCCCCAACATGAGACTCGAATGTCCTTATTTCAGCTCTTTTCTTTTGCGACCACGCCTGGGGTTTGCCCTGTAAAAGTTTTAAAAATTGATCTTTTTTTGGGCCATCCAAATTTTTTAATATGTTTTCCGCGGGCTGGTTGGCATAAATGATTTTATTTTTATTATTCATCCTCATGACAGGATTGGGGTTTTCCAGTGTAAATCTGGACAGGCTCTCTATTTCCATTTCAATTTTTCTACGTTCTGTTATATCCGAAAATATGGTTGCAAACCTTCCTTTGAATGGCGAGAATACTGAAATTGAAAAATACTTTTCCATAGGGGGGAAATAAGCTTCAAACTTTGCTGGTTTGCCAGACTTTGAGACCTGGGCATAAATACCTATATAGGGGGCCATATCGGTATTGTAAATGTCTGAAGCCTTCTTTCCTATCACCCGATCCCTTTGCAGGCCCATAATTGACTGGAAAGCATGGTTTACATCAAGAATCCTATAATCAACCGGCTTGCCGGAGTGGTCATAAATCATCTTCTGCAGGCAGACTGCTTCATTCATGGAAAAATAAAGGGAGCGGAATTTCTCTTCACTTTCCCTTATTTCTTTTTCCCTCTGTTTTAATTTAAAAAAAAGCAAATCTATAGGGCGGGAAAATCCTGTTTCAATAACAGCTTTATATATTAGGAAGAACGATACCAGCTTAAAGAAATGGCCCAGCTGGTTAAACAACCCATATACATCAGTGTATAAAGTAAAAGACATTTCCGATAGGATGGTTATCAATAAAGAGGCAGCAATCAAAGAAAAGACTGTCCTGTCAAACTCTTTGCGGTAAAAATGGAGAAAAAATATGGTCAGTGCCAAAAAGAAGGAAATAATATATTCACTGGCAATTTTAAATGTGGTAAGCCCATAGCCCTCTATAAAAGATGTGGGGAATATTTCCCAGTAAAAAATGGATAGCAGAATTAATGCAGTAACCCCCAGGTAGGCTAAAAACTGAAACCTATAATTTAAGCTTCTGGTTATAAACAACAAAGCAATAAGCAGAGAAATGCTTTCCAGGTATCTGGCGGAAATCCAGAGCTGGGTGGCCAGGTTTGACTCCACAAAGCCGGAAAAAACACCCATCCCTTCATAGGCAAGCGTGTGAAAAAGATCCAGTATGCCTACAAAAAAATAGGCAATTCCCACAAAAAGGAGGTAATTATTGTCCAAAAACTTCTTCGAATTCCAGGCAATGATAAATATGCCAAAGGCGATGACAATGGTAAAAAGTTCCACCAAGCTGTGGTACAGCAAATAACTATATAGGCTTGCAAGATAAAGGCCTATGAGGGAAACCAGGCCCAATATGAAAGTTAGGTAATTTCTTCTAAAAAAAGTGCCAATCAAAATATTTTCAGCCAGACATATTATATTAAAACATGATAAGACAAGGAAGGCCGCTGTTTTTTTCCTTATCCTAGAAAATATATACCATATTTTTGTAAAAGATCAAAACAGCCTTTAAAAGCCGCTTTTCCCAGCATAGCATATTTTGGTTTGTTTGCTATAAAATTTTAGATCGGTAATGATTGAACATCATTGCTTCAAGCTTAATTACCAAAGATACTATCGATTCCCGGCTTCCTCTATAGCCCATGCAGCACCATTTTTTAATTTTTTCCGAATAGTATGTTTCTATCTCCAATGGTGACCATCCCCTACAGATGGTCCTCTGGCTGCTGGCCGTCAATCTTTACCAAGATAGCTTGAAGGCTTTGCCTTATCTTTTTTTTAGAAAAAAGATTGCATCCTTGCCCGTGCACCCAGGGCAATAAGCCAAAAGCCCAGTTTCCTGGATGTCCGGCCCTTTCGTTTTTTTTAAGCATCCAGGATAGTCCAGCGGCTGAAATCACCTTTCAAGCCATAGCCAGACCTTCAGCCTGTTTTATCTATATATACATAAAAGACCCTTCTGGAATACAAATAAAAAATCCAAACCCTTTACCGGACTTTAGTCATAACCAGGAAAATAATCCATTACTATTTTATCCTCATTTACGCCAACCTCAGAAAGGCTTCCTTGGACCGCTTTTACCATATTTATGGGCCCTGATATATAAAATTTTCGCTTACCGGGGTCTCTGATTTTTTCTTCAATTAATTTTTTGTCTATCAGCTGGGGCTCAAAAATATAGTTTACGGAAAGTCCTTTATTGTTTTTCTGCATTTTATCCCAAAGTTTTCCAAAAACTACGCTTTCCCTGTCCCTGCAGCTGTAGAGCAATAGGATGTCTTTTATGCTGTCTGCCCTTTCAAGGTCAAGTAGTATGGAGCGATAGGGTGTTATGCCGATACCGCCTGCGATAAACACATAGCTGGGCTCTTTTTTTTCTACCGTAAAACTCCCCCCAATATTATAGGCTTCTATGCTGTCCCCAGGTTCAAGCCCCAACAGGGCTTTTTTAAAGGTGCTGCCCCCTTGCCTGAGAAATTTAGAAGTAAGCCTTATGTTATGCTCAAAAGGAGCTGAAGAGATGGTAAAATGCCGTTCAATGCCTCTTCTATCCGGCCGATGATGCGGTATCTTGTAAAATAGAAACTGCCCTGGTTTCCAGCTCAAGGGTTTTTCCGGCTGAAAAATAAATGAGATAACATTTTTTGCTTCATTGATTGTTTTTATTAATTCCACTTTCATGAAAATCCTCGCAATATATTTGCAAATACCTCTTTTTTGTAGAGGAGATCTCTTGGCAACAAATCTAAATTCATGGTCTGGGGCGGAAAAGCTATGCTCGTTTCCTGTCCTGCCAATGATTGCTAAGCCTGCAAAGGCTTGTTGTCAAAATCGTATTTTCCGAAAAAAACTTGCCTTAAATTTTGCTAATTTATGCCAAAAGAAATTTGCTTGGCTTTAAGCGCCATAAGAAAATCAGCATCGTTTCAGCTGGGGCCCATATGGTATTTATGGTATTATTCCATATGTCCTTTTAGAAGACCCACCAGGTCACTTATGTGTTCCTCTTTGTCCTTTATCATTTTTTGCCAGAAATCCTTGCACTCACTGCACCCCGAAGCATCCTTGAGATAGTCATTCTTTATCCGCCACAGGCTTTTATTTTCTTCGGTCAGCTGGGCCATAAGATTATACGTATTGTTGTCTAACATGTTCCCCTCCTTGGTTTTCATTTATAAATACGGTTGCTGTTGATCATATATGGATTGTGCTTACGAAATGATCAAATTGGATCCATTAAATAAAATTCTTTTTTCCTATACTTGTATCAAACCTCCCCGGTCAAGGCCTTTTTTGGTTATAAAAGCTTATTGGCCTAATTGATGCAATTTATCAACAGGTCTACCAGGTTCCCTGTCATGAGACCTAATAAAGCTTTCATTTCCATAATTGCATAGAGATTTTAAATATTCAAAGGACTAATAATTAGCACCTTTATTTTTTAAAACCCAGAATGGCTGTGCACTGGGGATAGCAGTTAGGGCTTATGAATTCTTTCTTTTTATAAATAGGCCCCAATAGGAACTATGGGGCGCGTTTTTCTGACGCCAGCATTATATTTTCTGGCTTTTTGCCTGAACAAGAAAGAAGGATTGAAAACTTGCCCCTGACAGACGCTATTGCCTGCATTCAAAAAGCTTGCCCAACCTCATTCAATTGCTAATGCCTATTTTAGGCAATGATTGATATAGCTTGTGTTTGCATCATGCAGGCAGTCTATTGGTCGCTTCCTATATAACGTTTTTTCCATATGGGATCAAAATGCCTGGCCATTTGTTTGCCATAGGCCAAAAAGGCATCCCTGTAGACACGGCTGTTAATCAAATCAGCCTTGGGGACTTTATGATCCCCGTATATGTTTTTGGGGCCGACAGCCCCGTCCAAACCAATGAACTGATAAGCCGGGTTATACGTATTTAGCAAATCAGTAAAATCAATATGGTGGTCCCTATAGGGACAGGGCGTTAAAAGATTGCCGTCCTTGCGGAGATTTTGGCTCCCATGTCCCATTTTTTTTTGCCAATCCCTTATTGCCTTAAGGAATGGCTGATCCAGGACATCATTCAGGTTTTTCCCCTTATGATAGTAATGCCTTATATTCCCTGCAATATAAGGCAGAAAAACACAGGGCATGATATTCCCATCCCAATCAATATGCAAATAGCCCCCGTCTCTACCTGCAGCAATACAGCCTTTTACCATAGTACCGTGATTTAGGAAATCAATTAAAAAGATTTTTTTCTCTTCAATCACTTTCCATATGCTTTTCCAAAACTGCAGCCTCTGGTCAGCAGAAGGCATCAGGCTAAAATCCGCATTGCGGCCAATGGGAAGGTACTGAAAATAAAAACCATAGAAGGCCCCCTCATTTTCAAAAAAATGGTTTAAAAACTGTTCATCCAGAACAGCAGAACAATTGTTTTTGTTTACGGTAACCGATATGCCGAAAGGGACTCCTTCCTTTCTCATCAGGGCCATAGCTTTAGAAACCCTTTCAAAAATTTTTACCCCTCTTCTGCTGTCGGTTGCTTCCTCCAGCCCTTCCACAGAGAAAGCCAGGGTGATGTTTTTGCACTTCCCTATTCTGGCAGCAATATTTTCGTCTATTAAGGTTCCATTGGTAAACGCCAAAAACAAAAGATCTTTGTTTTTCTCAACAATATCCAGCATATCCTTATCGTGGGAACGGTATAAAAAAGGCTCACCCCCGCTGAAAACCACCAGCCTGATATCCCACAATTTTTTTGCTTCCTCTACAATCCTGTCCAAAAGCTTCCAGGATAGTTTTGATTCCCTGTTGCCCGCAGCCGGCCCTGGCCCTGCTGCAGCATAACAGTCCGTACATTTCAGATTACATGCATGTCCCGGGCTTATCACCAGCAAAAAAGGAGGGTTGCTCCCTTTCCCTGCCGTATAGTCCCTGACGGCAGCATTTTTTCTCCTGGGTGTGAGCACAGCCTTTGCCCAAAGGTTCAAGACATCGGCCATAACCGCTTTTTTTAGGCGTTTTTTTTCTGCGGCCTTTGACATTGAATTAAGGATAGCCAGGGCCATTAACTTCTTTTCATCTAAAATCCTGGCGCCGGCATGATGATATTTGATCCTTTTGGCCAGGCCAAGGACAAGGCTTATCATGCCCTGCATAAGCTTGGCAAATATATTCCTGGTAAGACGGCTATACAGCAGGCTGGCTGCAAGGCTGCATAAAATAGAATGCTTCTGCTGCTTTTCTCTTTTTGTATACAATCAAACTGCTTTCTGTCAATGAAATGAACCCATTAGATTTAAGCATAGCCTTTTTGAAAATGAAGAGCAATAACCAACCCATCTAAAGTGCCAGCACTATAAAATGCTGCCCGGATTTGGGCCGCGAAAAAAATGGGGACAGCCATACACCCCAGGGCAGCAAAATTTTACAAAACAATGCTTGTATTGAAATCATTTTTTTAGCCGGTTGGTCTTGGTTTTTTGGCCTAAGCCCATATAGCTGGTTTCCTGCCCAGGTTAAAGATCTTTTCAGATAAAAAATTTGGTTTTCTGGCCCTTTTATCAAACATTACTTTTACAAAGGGCCAACTGTCAATCCTCTGCTAAAGTCTGGCCCACTATTTTGTCATGATGCAGCTTAAAGCCCTGAAACAAGCTTTATAAAAAGATGGCCAAGGGGCCAATGGGGTAACCTTCTTACGCTGGACTTTTGACCAGTGAAAACCCCGTCCTTTTTAAACCAGCAAACTATACCTAAGGCGGTTATAAGGATTAATAGAAAAGCCTATACTTGCATTATTGATAAAGCTATTTACGTTTTTTTAAAACAAAAAGACAAAAGGACGGTTATCATGACGAAAGTAAGCGAATTCATGCAACAGGCAGATTTTAAAAAAGAAAAACATGTTCCCATCATTGAAACTGCACCAAAATTAAAAAAAGGTGAACCGGTAGAGGTTTCCTTAAGCATAGGTAAGGAGGTATCCCACCCTAATACCACCCAGCACCATATAAGATGGATATCTCTATTTTTTCTACCCGACGGTGAACAATATCCTATCCA
>PWYO01000136.1 GCA_003567835.1 Actinomycetota bacterium
GTGATAAATATACTGAAATAATAGAAGTTTTGGATACGATGAGAAGAAAAAGAAATACAGCTATTTATGATATCGCCGGACTTATATCGTCAAAAGAAGCAACAGAGGCTATTAAAACTGCAAAATATCTAGTTAAAGAAATTATAAAAATATTGGATTAACTTATTTTAAGTAGTGGCATATACAGGATACTTCCAGGTCCCCTGAAATTGTTTGCTGCATATTTAAAACTTAATAGGTGCAAAATAATGGAACCAATACAGCAATCAACAACAGGAAAAAAAAACAGGGTTAATGCTTAATTGGATTAGTTACACTCCCTGGGAATGGGTTAATAACATTAATTTTTAACTTTCTCATTGCCATTAATCCAATAACAATTTGGTTCCAACTGAGGTCTATATAGGCTACCAGTTTCAGTATTTCTCTATATAAATTTATAGGTTGATTCATTTCTTTCTAGGATTCTAAGAGTAACTACCTTATTTTCTTTGTTAAAAATATTATAAATTATCCTATAATAGGAAAACCTTATCCTCTATGTTTTGACAGCCTTTTATTTTTCTTACCCCAAAGGGTCTAGGTTCTATCGATAAATTATCAATTGTATTTATCAGTTCATTGAAGTTTTGTAATTTACTCTTAAGTTTTTTAAAATCTCTTTCCCCGGCTGGTTATATTTCTATCGAAAAGTTTTCCTTAATGGATAGAATTTTATCTAAGCTCCTCTTTTACTTCCTTCCAGGATTTTGTACCTTTTCTCTCAATTTCTTTCTGGCTTTTACTTATTAGCGGAGAAAGTTCTATATCTTTACGACTTTCTATCCATTCGACTATTGCCTCAGAAACAAAACAATATCACTGGCATTAATATTTCTCTTTGCAGCTTCTACTTTTAAATGCTTATATATATATTTTCATTTTTAAATACAACTGTCATTCTTTTACTAATATTTTACCTCCTTTAGCGTGTACACGTTTAAACATTTAAGCATATACTATTATTTTTTTACTTTCTTAAAATATAAAAATATCTTCCTGAAGAAGAGAATATTAAATCTATTCATATTCTATTAATCACGCAATCTACATAATTTCAGTAATTCCTTAAGTCTTATTGCATTATATGGCGGTATTCTTTTTTCTTAAAAAAAGTTAGCCTGGCATTTTAAACTGAACATGATTATGATAAAAAAGAAAAAACAAAGGAGGCGCAATGGTTGAAACAGATTTGTTAAGCTTGGAAGGAAAGGTAGCGCTGATCACCGGCGGCACCAGCGGAATTGGACTGGCAATCACAGAAACCTATATCCAGCATGGTGCCCATGTGGTGATTGTAGGCAGAAATAAAAAGAAGGGTGAAAGCATATCTAAAAGGCTCGACCGCCCTCAATCCAGGTGCCTGTTTTTTCAATGTGATGCAGGGGATCAGGAGCAGGTAAAGACTGTATGCCTGCAAGTGCTTGAAAAATTCGGAAAAGTAGATGTGCTGGTGCTCAATGCTGCCACCGAATATACGGAAGCAATCAGTGAGATCAAAATGGCCCATTGGCAGCGGGTGCTGGACGTTAACTTAAGCGGACCTTTTTATTTTATCCGAAACCTGGTTGATTCCATGATCAAACAAAAAAAGGGCAATATTATTTTTACTTCTTCAGCAGTAACTTTGACCGGGGCGGGCGGCGGCATGCATTATCCAGCCTCCAAAGCCGGGCTTAAGGGGATTGCAAACAGGATCAATTATGAGCTTCTGGGCAAGGGCATTCGGGCAAACCTCATAAGCCCCGGGGTCATTGACACCCCCATGCTCAGAAAGAAATATCCCGATAACCCGGAAGTAAATAAGCACCTGGAATCCCAAATTCCCTATGGAAGGATAGGTAAACCGCAGGATATTGCCAACTTGGCTTTGTTTTTGGCTTCAGATTTGTCGGATTATATATGCGGACAGGATGTGGTCATAGACGGAGGAAGAACTTTTTACCGGCATCCCAAAGGCTCTCTGGCCAGCAAAAACGATGACCAAAATGACCGGTAGCCGGTAAAAAGCTCTGTTTTTGAAATGTTAATAGACCTTTTTGGTCCTGATAAGCTGTAAGATAATCACCACGCCAATGATGCCCATCCCTGCAATAGTCGTAATTCTAATGGCCAAATCCGCTGTGGCTGGATCCTGCAACCTGTTTAGGAAGATGCCTAAAAGGGACCAAATGACCACCAAGCCATAAAATAAGTCATTTCTGGTAAAAAGAAAAGCCAGGGTAATCAGGATACCTACAATAATCACCAATACGGTCCAGAACTGCTCAGACAGCCCGAACCTGTCCCAGCCGATATCCACCAAAAACGCAGTGACATTGGCGATTGTAGCAATGGTAATCCAGCCCAGATACACACTGAAAGGAAGGTGGGACAAAAATTTTTCTGAAGGCAAGGCATCCGATTTTCCAATGTTAAGCCTAAGATAAATAAGGATAAGGGATAGCAGCAGAAGGACCATCACCAGCAGAGATGCCCAAATCATTTGATAATGCCAGACAAATATCCAGGCAATATTCAATACTGAAGAAAGGATGAATAATATACCAATTTTTCCAAAAAGCCTTTCCGCCTGCTGACCGCCTTTAAAAGCGACCACCATTTGATAGATAATAAAGATGCCCAGCAAAATATAAATGAGGCCCCAGATGGAAAAAGTCAGACCAATAGGAACAAACAGATTGGGGTACATATCTGAGAGCTCCCCGGTGGTTATTTGATTGATCGGCAACAAAGTAGCCAGGGCATTGACCACCACCACACCAATAAAAAAGAGGAGATTGACAAAAGCCAGAGAGATGTGTTTTGTTTTTTCTGCCATTTTTATCCAATCACTTACTTTATAATATGCCCAAATTATATTATAGTTTGTTAAAATTTTTAAGCATCCTACATACAAAAAATATTTTTCGTTAAAAAATAATCATCGTATGCAGGATGGGCTCATATGCGCACATTTCTGCCCAAGGCTTCCTAGAATTAGCCTCAAGCCTGCTGTATTTGCGTCTTTAACAACCGGGATCCAGTCATAGATTGGGAAAGCTATAAATCCAAACTTCCTAAAGCACTCTTAATATTTTGTACATCTTCCTTTTCTATTACCACCTCTCCAGCCTTGGCGTTTTCCTCTGCCTGGCTCTGATTCCTTGCCCCGCATAAGGCAGCCACACCCTCCTGGGACACCAGGGCAGCCACAGAAAGCTGGGCAATGGTCAAATCATATTTTTGGGCAATTGGTTCGACCTGCTTGGCCAATACTTCTTGGGTTTTTTTCCTGTTTTGGACACTGAACCTGGGGTTGCCCCTTCGGAGGTCATCTCCCTCAAATTCCCTTTCCGGACTGAGCTTTCCGGTTAAAAGGCCTTGGCCTAGCGGGCTATAAGCCAGCATGGTCACATGATTTTTTCTGCACCAAGGAAGTACTTTTTCTATGTCAGTGTCAATGAAGCTGTATTTTTCCTGGTCAGCATCTAATTGCCCTGCATGCTGGTATTGTTTTAATTGGGCAAGCGTGGCATTGCTGGCCCCGATTGCTCTGATCTTGCCTTCCTTTTTTAAATTCATAAGGGTATCCATGGTTTCTTCTATGGGTGTGGTTTCATCCTGCCAATGGGTTTGGTACAGGTCAATATATTCAATCCCCATGCGGGACAAGCTCTGCTCTACCTCATATCGAATGGATTCGGGACCCAAATATTTGTGCACTTTTTCACCGCCTGGATAATCAAAAAAATGCGTACCTTTCTGGACATGCCAAACCAGACCGCATTTGGTGGCAACCACAACCTGGTCCCTTTTGTTTTTAATGGCTTTTCCCACAATTTTTTCCGATAAACCCTTGCCGTAAGCCGGCGCGGTATCGATAAGATTAATCCCTGAGGCAAGAGCTGCATCAATGGCCCGCAAGGACTGTTTTTGTTCAGCACCGCCCCACATCCATCCGCCTATTGCCCAGGCGCCAAAACCAATGACTGAGATCTTGATGTCCGTTTTTCCAATATTTAACATTCGCATACTGTTCTCCCTCTTTTCTATATTGACCATATTGTCATATTTTTAAATAAAGACCTGGTTGCCTGGTCAGAAATAAAGCAGCTTTTTCTCTTCGCATGATGGCCTTTTACCGCAGCTTTCATCTTTTTTTCAACAAAAGATCATTCTTTGCAGCCAACCTCTGCCCACACATGAATTGCCAGGCCTATTTTTTTGCCAGTTTATAGAACATACCTTGGATAGACCGGAAGTAACCGGATGTCCCCCTCCACTTTTATTAAAAAATGTGTATGAATAACTGCATTATAACATAGGCCACAGCTAGAGAAGAAACATGCAGAACTTTATAGGGGCTCTTTTCGGGAGTCTTAAATGCGCTATGCATACTGGCGGCCTTTCATCCGGTAGAAGCCTACACCGGCCTTCAACTCTGGATTACTGCTGCCGGTTGAAAAGCAAAGTACCAGCAATGCTCAGAATCCCTGACACTGCCAGCAATACGGTTATATTCAGCCATAACGGGAAAAATTGTAATGAAGCATCCCTGAGCATCATATACCGTATGGCATCAATCCCGTAGGTTAAGGGGTTTACTCTGGACAAAAAGATCATCCACCTGGGGGCATCCAGTAAAGGGAAAATAGCTCCGGAGAGAAAAAACATTGGCATAAGCAAAAAATTGGTTATCACTTGAAAACCCTGCATGGTCTTAATAACGGAAGCCAGTATAATGCCCAGTGAAGATATGGTAACTGCCAGCAGAAACATCAAACCAAATGACTTTAGGATATCCGTCAGAGGAATAGGGTTGGTGAGCAGAGGCAAAAAAAGAAGAATGATGGAACCCTGTATGATGGCAACTGTCGAACCACCCAAGATTTTTCCAATCACAATGGAAGTCCTGGAAATGGGGGAAACCAGTACTTCCTTTAAAAACCCAAATTCCCTGTCCCAGACAATAGACATTGCACCGAAAAAAGAAGTAAACAAAATGGTCATGCCCACAATCCCCGGAAACATAAAATTCAGGTATGCGTCTCCGCCGCCGCCGCCAAAAAAAGCAAAAGAGCTGGCCAGCCCGGTACCCAGAACCAAAAGGAAAAGCACAGGCTGTGCAAAAGAACCAATAATCCTGGGTTTATCCCTATAATACCTTTTCACATCCCTAAGCCAGATAATATAGATACCCAGAAACTCCTTTTTTATGTTTTCTTGGATCATCTGCGGTGCATCCTATGCATCATTCTTTGTTTAAACCTCTCTTTTGCACCTGCATGCTCTTGCCTGATCTCCTTTCCAGTTAAATGCAGAAAAACATCATTTAAAGTGGGTTTTCTGGCACTAATAGAAAGAATGTTTACAGGACTGCGAGCAATAAACTGAGGCACAAAACTTGCACTGTCTCTGACTTCAAATTGAATGGTGCCGTCTCTTTGAAAGGCAATCTTTTTTTGTAAGGTCTGCTCAATATAGCGTTTAAGCGGCTCGCCTTTATCAGAACTTACAGTCACGATATCTCCACCAATGCCCCTTTTTAAGTTTTCAGGGGTATCCAAGGCAATAATTTTCCCATCGTCCATGATGGCTATTCGGTTGCATATTTCTGTTTCTTCCATATAGTGTGTGGTAAGAAAAATGGTAATATCGGTCTGTTTTTTAAGGTCAGCAATATAGTCCCATATTTTATTTCTAGTCTGGGGATCCAGCCCCAGTGTTGGTTCATCAAGAAACAATATCCGGGGATGATGTATCAGTCCTCTGGCAATCTCCAGCCGTCTCTTCATGCCGCCTGAAAAAGTTCGCACCAAATCATTTTTTCTTTTTTCCAAGCTGACCATACGCAGAACTTGGTCAATCCTTTTTTGTATCACCTTATGGTTTACATTGTAAAGAAGTGCATGGAAATAGAGGTTTTCCAAAGCAGTTAATCGATCATCTAAGCTGGGGTCCTGGAAAACAAGCCCAATACACTGCCTGATTTGATTTCTCTGTTTGTCTATATTTTTTCCGCAAAGGGTTACTGTGCCCGCACTTTTATTCAAAAGGGTGCAGATGATGCTGATGGTGGTGGTCTTGCCTGCCCCATTGGGCCCCAAAAAACCAAAGATCTCTCCCTTTTTTACTGCAAAAGAAATGTTATGGACAGCAGTCAGTTTTCCAAACTTTTTGGTCAGGTTTTCCACCTTTAAGATGGTATGGTCCGCCATAAGCCAAACTCCATATCCTTTATTTTAAACAGTTGCTATTATAATAAAAAATGCATACAAGCAAAATGGGGCAATAAGCGATATCAAACCCTTACAAAAAACACCATTGCCTGTTCTGAAATCCAAAAATACGATTGATGCTGGACTTTTTCTCCTTAAAAGATGATTCAAAAAGCATCTA
>PWYO01000266.1 GCA_003567835.1 Actinomycetota bacterium
TGGGTACAATTGGCTCAGGAACATGAATCGTCTATAGAAAATGATGGATTCCCTATATCTGCAGCAAGATCCATCATGCTGGGCATATGCACACAGACAGAGAGCACCGAACCTGCGATGTGGGCCAAAGGATATTATAGGCATAGATGGCCCATGAGAACTGGTTTTCCGGACTCTTGGCTGAAAAGCCCGCCACAGGGTGGGCCTAGATTGGGTGCAAAAGCTTTCCCTAAAAGAGGATTTTTTCTGGCTTAAAGGTCACCTGAAAGCATGGTACTTTCTGCCCATCCGTTCTAAAAGAGTATCACGCCAGTTTCCCGCAGCCGGTATGCTTAAAAAAGGAGCAACCATGTGTATAATGGCCCAAAGCATCTTTCTAAAAACTTCAGTTAGAATTTTTGGTAAAGAAAATCCCTTAGGCCGTTTCCCATCACATTAAACCCCAGGACAATGAGCATAATGGCCAATCCGGGAAAAATCATAAGATGGGGTGCAGTCTGCATAAAAGGCCTTCCGCTGTTGAGCATGGAACCCAATTCAGGGGTGGGAGGCTGAGCGCCCAAACCAATGAAGCTTAATGCAGAAACGGTTAGAATCACTGAACCCATCCCCAAAGTCATCATGATTAAAATAGGCATGATTGCATTGGGAAAAATGTGAAAAAACAGGATACGCGCATGACTGGCACCAAGGGCTGTTTCTGCTTTCACAAATTCTCTGCCCTTTATGGACAAAACAGAGCTTCGCATCACCCTTGCATAGCCAGGCCACCCTATAATGGCCAATGCCAGCATAATATTGATCAGAGAAGGGCCCAATATTCCTGCAATAAGCAGGGCAATGATAATCCCGGGAAGGGAAAGAAGGACATCAACTGCTCGCATGATGATCCCATCCAGTATGCCTCCAAAATAGCCTGCAGCCAGCCCCAGTATGATGCCTGTGATAGAATTGATGGCCACCACCATCACTGCTATGATCAATGACAGCGCCAACCCGAATAAAATCCGGCTGAAAATACACCGCCCCAGGTTATCGGTCCCCAGAGGATATGCCCGGCTGGGCATCCCCAGCCTATGTTCAAGATTCTGCTCGGTTGGGTCATGCGGGGCAATAAGGGGCGCAAAGATGCTCAAGATCACCAATACCGCGACCATGACAGATCCGACCAAGATGTGGCTATGCTTTCCTAGCCGGGTGATGGTTTTAGGCAGTACATGGACATTGACCAAGCCGTTCAAATACTTATTCATGGGACCCTCCATAATGGATCCTGGGATTCAGGTATGCATATGATATATCCACCAGCAAATTAATGATTACATAACCTGCAGCAATGATTAAAATACAGCCCTGGATGACAGGAAAATCCCGGGCAAATATTGAATCCACCAGCAACCTCCCGATCCCCGGCCAGGCAAATACGACTTCCACCACCACCGACCCTTCAATGAGGGCTCCCAATTGAAGCCCAATAACAGTCACCACCGGTATCAGGGCATTTTTTGATGCATGCCTGGCAATGCCGGTTATGCCCAAACCTTTACCCTGGGCTGTGCGGATATAGTCTTTGCCAAGCTCTTCCAGCATATTGGACCTCAGCATGCGGGTGGTTACGGCTGCCAAGCCTGTGCCCAGGGTTATGGAAGGAAGTACGATATGGGCTAAGCTTCCATAACCATATACCGGGAATATGCCCAAATTGACTGAGAAAAACAAGATGAGGAGCAACCCAAGCCAAAAATTGGGAATAGAGATTCCGGTTAAGGCAGCAAACATACTGATATGATCGATAATCGTATTTTTCTTTAGCGCTGAAAATATGCCCAAAGGGATGGAAATAATCAAGGATACCAGTATGCTGGCAATGGCCAGCTGCAAAGTCGCCGGCAATCTGGAAAAAATTTCATTGTAAACCGGCTGGCCTGTTCGGAAAGAAAAACCCAAATCACCCTGAAAGACGCCCCCCAGCCAGTTGAGATACTGGATATGGAATGCTTTTCCTAAACCCAGATTATGCCGAACCAATTCGATTGTTTCGGCAGAAACTTCTGCTCCATGCAGTTCTTTGGCAATGATTTCGGCAGGGTCCCCGGGAATTATGTGCATAATGGAAAAAACGGCAATGGAGACAATCAGCATCACCAAAATCATCAAATAAAATCTTTTTAAGATATAGGCGATCATTTTTCAACCCATATTACCGCATTAGATACTTGTTCTGCAAAAAAAAGAGCACCATTTTTGGCTATAAGTTTTTCCCCAAGATATGCCCTTAGGCTGTTTTCCTGCTCAAGGCCTAGATTTAATCTTGTCTGCCAATAATTTACTGCCTGGTCCATGTCTGCACATACATGATTGTATTTTATTTTGACCATTTCAATATTGGCAAAAATATGCAACTGGCAAAGCACATTGTACAGGTTCAAAAAAGAAGGCGGCCCACTGTACGCCTCCTTTTTAAATGCATGCCATATATCATTATAGAATGAGGATTTGCAGCTCATGATAATAAAAAGGTGTTTTCGGCTCAAAGCGATCATTTTTTTTAAAGCTGAAACGATATCCGTAATTCGGTAAAGTGAATTGACCGCAAGCACCATATCATGCGAACCCATTTCATCTGCCTTAATATCCTCCCAGCATTGGTTAACCACATGGATGTTTCCCTGTCCATTCATCTTGCCCAAAAGGATCTTGGCCATGGCCAAGGATGGTTCAACTGCGGTTACTTTGTTCACCACCCTAGCCATGGGAACTGCAAATGCACCCGTTCCTGCACCAATATCCAGCAATGAGGTTTCCTTGCTTAGACGACTTTTTATGATCTCCAGTAAAGCTCCCGGATAGTTGCTGTGCTTTAGCTGAACATCATACCAGTGCGCAAAATCATGATTGGAAAAAAGATCCCAGCCCTTTCTGGAAGAGGCATTGGTAACCGCTTTGCTCCATTGTCGTGCCCAATACATGAAACGAATTGTTCCTCCTCAATGGCTTACAGAAATGTCTTCCCAATTCACATGAAACCAGGGATGCAGCTGATATCCTTCTACTTTATGATTGACTGCATTGATCAACACTTCATCATAGATGGGAATAATGGATACTTCCTGAGCAGCAATTTCCTGAACTTCATACAGCAATTCCTTCGCTGCAGACTCATCGGTGGTAGCCAGCGCCTGGTCAATCAATCGATCTATTTCCTGATTATTTAGGCCTATGCCCATAGCCAGGTTCTGTTCTCCTTCTGAATGAAGCCAGGCCTGCAGTCTGGTCTGGGGAGAAATGCCTGCCCAAGGCCTGATAGACAAATCAGCTTCTCCTTCTCGTAAGCTGGTGCTCCAAAGACCGCCTTCCACAATTTTGATTTCAACTATGATACCCAACTGGCTTAATTGCTGCTGGATTATTTCAGCAATGGTCATATAGGGCCACCGTCCTACCAGGGCAGTTGACAACAGAAAGGTAATGGTAAACCTCTGGCCGTCTTTGTCCAAATATCCGTCTTCATTTGTGTCCGACCAACCAGCCTGCTGGAGAAGCTGCAAGGCTTCTTCCTGATTGTTGAAAGTATAAAGATTATCAGGATGCAGCCAATCTGCTTCGGAGTGGGGGGTAACGCTGGTCATCACCTTGCCATAACCTTCCAGCGCATAGTCAATAATGCTTTCAGGATCAATGGCGTACATAATTGCTTGTCTTACCCTTACATCATTTAATGGTTCTTTGGTGGTATTAAGGGTCATGTAATGAGGGACGGCACCATCAATGGTGAGCAGGTTGATATGGGGCTTGTTTTCGATCATAGCCACATGCTCGGGGAGAATGCCTCCGGTGTCAATGATAAGGTCGATCTCTTCTGCTTCCAAAGCCAGCATTCGGGTAGTGGCATCAGGAATATTCTTTAAAACTATTTTTTGCAGCACAGGTGTAGTGCCCCAATAATTTTCATTCTTTTCGAGAACCATTGTCTCTCCGGTTACCCATTCGGTCCGTACATAAGGCCCGGTACCTATAGGTTCTGTCACATTGCCTTCATCATCTATGGCCTCAGGAGCAATCATGGCTGCGCCGGGCCAAGCCAATGCATAGAGAAATGGCGCAAAAGGTTTACTGTGGTTTATCGCAATGGTGCAGGGGCCTAGAACCTGTATTGAGTCTATTTCTCCGAAAAGGCCAGGGGAACTTTCAGAGACTCTGATTAAATTATGTTCTACTGCTTCAGCATCAAATTCGGCGCCGTTATGAAAGGTTACCCCTTCCTGGAGCATTAAAGTCCAGGTCAGCCCATCATCTGTTACCTCCCAGGATTCTGCCAGTCCAGGCTTATAGTTTAACTCTGTATCCCTGGATACCAATGTTTCTAGCACCCTGGTTAGAGGAGGGTGCGCGCCATAACCATATTGCACGCCTGGATCCCGGCCCAGCCCGGCAATAACTTCCTGTATACCTTCCTCTTGCGCATCCTCTTTTTCCTGAACCGCAGACAGGTCTTCTTCTACTGCTTCAGGCGGCAGCTCTAAAGCCTCCTCTTGCACGCCGGCACACCCGGCCATAAGCATAGCCAGAAACAGTGCAATGATGGCTGCTGCCGCAAATTTTCTGTGCATGACATTCCTTTCCAAAAAATAAGAAATAAAAAGTAACACTCAATATATTAATGTGCTACTTTATCTGCACATAAACTAACATACCCCCATGATAATGTCAAAGCATTTCCGCCAAAAACCATGGCAATCCAATTGCATATGAAATGAGCCTCTATAAAAAGCTGGCAATCATAATTTGGAATGCTGAACCGCATTTATGCTTAGGCATTCTTTTATGGACTCGATTATCAAATGAATTGGTTTGCCTAAAAACGCGGTTTTATAAAACAATTCCCCTGACGCAGAAACCGTATTTTCTTTCATCCAACAACCTATTATCAGGGTCAAAATTGGATTGGTATACCGTTGTTTGTGATTTTGCCCAAAAAATTTTCCCTGCTGCCATTTACAAATTTATGGAGCATGCGGCCTTTACTATGGACATGATTTTATGAAAGGATTTTATAGTTTGTTATAACTTTGCAGGTATGGTTTCTTTGGATCATCAAAACAGGAAAAAGGGCATAGCTTGTTTTTCTTGGACCCATCAAAATGCTAGCCGCCAAACCGCTGTGATACGCCTCTAGTGTTTTGTCAATCGCCATTTGTCGGGTAAAGTCTTTAGATTAATCCTGGCATCATCATCGGTAAACTGCCAATCCACCTTGGCTGTTACCATTACTGGGGAGGAGTTTACCATTTATAGCTATGGAATTTTAGTGACCATCTCTCTGGAATTTACCTTACCATTGAGGGGACCTGCCTGGTTCTGATTTTTCATATGTTAGGCACACCTACTGAACTATAATTTCCAATGTGTCCTGTATTTCATATCCCCCTGAAGGATAATCATAATACGCTCGTATTTCATACTCTCCAGGTTCAGAAATTGTATTTTCCTGCACCTCAAACTGTCCTGAAGGTTCATCGGTATATACCCATTGTCCCCACTTATCGTTGGGCGTGTCTTTAGGGACCAAGGTAATCCAGTCTCTGCCTTCACCCTTGCCAGGCATATCCCGCCATTGGACCACAAAGCTTGTATCTGCTGAAACGGTATGTGACTCAACTGAAAAATGCTTGCTTCGGTTGGGATCTTGAGAAAGGTCTGCTTCTTGCCGGGGAGAACAAGCAATTATGACTAGAACTGCTAAAATGCATGCACCAATGAATAGAAACCTTCTTCCTAACACAATGATACCTCCTTCTCTATAACAGGGTTCTTTTGGTTTACCTATCAATAATTCCTACATTGCCAGTAAAATATTGTCTCTAATTTTAGCATATTCACGCATTTTAGCGGAAAAATTTTTAATAGGATTGCTTTTATTGAGATGTTCCAGCCTAATATTGCCGGTTTTCATGGGAAGATTCTTGTGTTTCTTTGCCTGATTTTCCAATTTTTTGGTATTATCCAAGATACTGGGCATAGAAAATAACTTTTATTGTTTGGCTTACCTGAATGCATAATGAATGACCGGCCATAAACTTCAACTTTTACATGTGTTTTTGGCCACACATATATTCTGCGGGCAGCGGCATACAGCAAGGGGCCTTCTTCTAAAGCATTTTTGGTACTGTAAAAAGGATATCCCTATTGTCTTTTCCCTCTATCCATTTATTTTATTCCTGGTTCCTTTACACTGGCTCCGGAATGCATGCCCGAACACTCAAAGAAACATGGACAAATTGTTCTGGTAAAAGAACCAAAGTTTTCGATAAGCTTTAAACCGGATCCAATATTATGGGTTTTTGAAATTGGTTTTTCTTCTGTTGTAGTAAGTTCTTTAGCAAAAATAATGTTTTCATTTCACTCGAGCCTGCTATAAA
>PWYO01000028.1 GCA_003567835.1 Actinomycetota bacterium
CCTGTTTATACTGGTGGTGCTTCCCGGCACCCAGGGATTTTACGGTTTCGTGGCTGCATTCCTCATCATTGGCAATATTGCAGATGTGTCCACTGTAGGCCAGGGATGGCAGCTGCTTCTATCCGCCCTCCCCATTGCCTTTACCGGCCTTTTTTCAGGCATACATCAGGGCAAGGTCTGCGCCGCAGGCGTAAACCTGGTGGCCAAAAAGGCAGACCAGGGCATGAAAGGGGTGATCTTTGCAGCCATGGTAGAGACCTATGCCGTGCTGGGGCTGCTGATTACCTTCTTCTTAATTAATTCAATTCAGTTTTAATGGGTGACCAATATGGCAGAAATGGATAATGTATCCAAGAAAATTTTAGAGGATGCGCAAAAAGAGCGCCAGAAAATACTGGACCAGGCAAGAGAAAAGGCGAAAAAGATTATCGCTGAAGCAAGAAAGGACAAACAAGAAGCCCTGGACCAGGCCAAAAACAAGGCCCAGCAGAAATACAAGCAGGCCTATGAGCTGGAGATGATAAAAGCGAAATCGGAGGCCCAGCAGAAACGGCTGCTTTCAAAACTGGAACTGGTTGACCAGACCGTTGAGCAGGCAAAAAAGAAGATTCTTGACTCCAAACAAGAAGACTACAGGCAATTTATCAAAAAAGGTATCCAGGATTTGGATATCAAGCAGGGCAGTTATATCATTGGCAGGCAAGAAGAGAAACTGGACCATGATACGGTTCGTTCATTGTCCAAAAATATCAAACTTGAAAAATCGGACCATGCGCCGGATTTTGACCGGGGGCTTAAAATCATCAGCCAAAACAAGGAATACCTGCTGTCTCCGGAAACCATAATCGATACCCAGATGGAAGACTTGAAAATGGAAATAGCCGATTTTTTATTTGGTGAGGAGAAATAGTGCAGGACCTGGAATATGAGATAGCAGATGACAGCCATTACCTTTTTGCAGCCGGAGAGCTGTCGGCCAAAGAAGAACAATTCATTGAAGATTCTAAACTCAAGCGCATGGTCTCCGCATACAATATCAAGGAGCTCTTAAAGCTGATCCGGGAAACCCATTATGCCCAGTATACGGACCGGCTCGAAGAAGGGGATAATTTTGATTCGGTGGTTACCACCGAATTTGGTCAGATGGCCAACTACCTTTCTTCCCGGCTTAAGGCAAGCCACCGGCCAGTCATCCATATCTTATTTGCGCCCGAAGAGATCCACAACTATAAGCTGCTGGGCAAAGCCCTGGCCAAAAATGACAACCTGGAACAACTATACACGCCCCTTCTTTATTCATACAATGATATGCTGGCTGCCGCAAAAGGGACCCGGTTTGCCTATATGGATCCCCTCAGCCAGCAGACCGCTTTTAGGGCAGCGGAACTTTTCGGCCGGGAGGGCTCGTTCAGAGAAAAGGAATTTGCCCTGGAAGCCCACTACCTGGAAAGCCTTTGGGATGCAGCCAAGCAAATTTCTGTGCCCCTGATCATCGATTTTTTGAGGGTTTTGATGGATTTATACAATATCAAAAGTATATACAGGCACTGGCTGGCCCAGGAAAAAATGGACATAGAAAAGATCATCGCTGGCCACGGCTTCCTGGACAAGTCCTATTATAAGCATATCAAAAAAGAAGGCGCCGGCGACTTTTTTAAGGCTCTGGAAAAAACCCGCTACAGACACCTGGTATACAAGGGCAGTGAACCCATTACCGAGCATAAAGATTTTTCAATTACAGAAAAAAATGAAGATATTTTCGCCAAGCTTTTTTTTAGGCCGGCCAGATACACCAGCTACAATCTGGAAAAGGTTTTTGATTTCTTCCTTAAAAAAAAGATTGAGATTAAAACACTAAACATCATATACAATGGCATACTATACGGTATGGACAAAGACCGTTTAAGACATGAGGTAATGATCTTCGATGAAGACAAAGATCGCAGCCATCGGTGAGCATGATATCATGCTCATATTCAAGGCCATAGGCGCCGAGGTGTTTCCTGTGGCTGATTACAGGCAGGCAGCGCCAAAAATAAAGGAAGCCTCCAAGCAGGGCTTTGGGATTATATTTATCACAGAGACCATTGCCGCAGAGCTTGATGAGACCATAAGGAGCTATGAATCAGAGTTTCTGCCCTCCATCGTGGTCATACCGGGCCTGGGCAAAAGCAATAAATATGCAACAAAAAAATTAAGGCAGGCAATCATCAAAGCAATGGGAATAGATATCATGCCTGAAAAATAGGAGTAGCTATATGAATGATAACAAAACTGGCAAAATAGAAAAGGTTGCCGGACCGCTGGTGGTGGCAAACAACATGTCTGGCGCAAGGATGTATGATGTGGTCCATGTATCCGATAAAAGGCTTATGGGAGAGGTCATCGAACTGAAAGGCGATCTTGCCTCCATACAGGTCTATGAAGAAACCGGAGGGATAGGCGTAGGTGAACCGGTATATACCACCGGGGAATCCCTCACCGTGGAATTGGGACCGGGTCTCATGGAAGCCATCTATGACGGGACCCAGCGGCCCTTGGACACCTTATATGAAAAAGCAGGAGATTTTATCACCCGCGGACTGCGGGTAACCGCACTGGACAGAGAGAAAAAATGGAAGTTCGAGGCCACTGCCGAACAAGGCGACGCGGTGCATACCGGAGACTTTTTAGGGTACGTGGAAGAAACACCCCTGATCAAACATTTCATCATGGTCCCTGAAGGCATCCAGGGAACCATAAAGTCTATTAAAAGCGGGGAGTTTACCATTGAAAAGACCATAGCCGTGGTAGAGACCGATAACGGGGACAAGGATTTGACCATGATGCAGAAATGGCCGGTGAGAAAGCCCAGACCTTTCTGCAAAAAACTGGCCCCCCGGGAACCCCTTTATACCGGCCAAAGGGTCATCGATACCTTCTTTCCCATTGCCAAGGGAGGCACAGCCTGTGTGCCTGGGCCTTTCGGGTCCGGAAAGACAGTGATCCAGCATCAGCTGGCCAAATGGGCCCATGCGGAAGTGATTGTGTATATCGGCTGCGGAGAGCGGGGCAACGAGATGACCGACGTGCTGCTGGAATTTCCTGAGCTCATA
The DNA here is from genome assembly GCA_003567835.1 of Actinomycetota bacterium. GTDB lineage: Bacteria > Actinomycetota > Humimicrobiia > Humimicrobiales > Humimicrobiaceae > Halolacustris > Halolacustris primus. The sequence continues at coordinate 3,096 of PWYO01000028.1, forward strand.
GATCCCACCACCGGCCAGCCGCTGATGAAGCGTACGGTGCTGATTGCCAATACCTCCAATATGCCTGTTGCGGCCAGGGAAGCGTCGGTGTATACGGGCATCACCATTGCAGAATACTTCAGGGATATGGGCTATTCGGTAGCACTTATGGCCGACTCTACCTCCAGATGGGCGGAAGCCATGCGGGAGATGTCGGGCAGGCTGGAAGAGATGCCCGGCGAAGAAGGATACCCCGCCTATCTGGGCTCAAGGATTGCTTCTTTCTACGAGCGGGCGGGAAGGGTATCCTGTCTGTCAGAAAAAAAAGACAGGGTGGGCGCCTTGTCGGTCATCGGAGCAGTGTCTCCGCCCGGGGGCGACCTTTCTGACCCCGTGGTACAGGCCACCTTGCGGGTAGTGAAGGTTTTCTGGTCCCTGGAATCAAACCTGGCCTACTCCAGGCATTTTCCAGCTATTTCCTGGCTAAACTCCTATTCCCTGTATACCGATAACCTAAAAGAGCATATAGAAGAGAAAGTAGGAGAAGATTTTTTAAACCTTCAGACAGAATCCATGCGGATTTTGGAAGAAGAATCCGAACTGGAAGAAGTGGTAAGGCTGGTAGGCATTGACGCCCTTTCTGCTTCAGACCGGCTGACCCTGCTGATCGCCCGGCTGCTCAGGGAAGATTTCCTGCATCAGAATGCTTTTCACGATGTGGATACATCCACGCCCATTAGCAAGCAGTATAAGATGCTTAAAACCATCCACTATTTTAACCAGCAGGCAAAGGACTATTTAAACCGGGGCGCAGACATTAATGATATTGAAAACATGGACATTTTAGACAAGATTGCCAGAATGCGGTATGTAAAAGAAGAAGACCAAATCGAGCAAATCCAAAATGACATAGACAGTGAAATCTCATCTTTGACAGGGGAGTAAACAATGCAAAAAGATTATAAAGGGATTGCCAATATATCCGGGCCTCTAATGCTGGTAGAAAACGTGGAAGGGGTTAAATTCGGAGAGCTTGCAGAAATAAAACTGACCGACGGGACCATCCGAAATGGCGAAGTTTTGGAAGTGCAGGGAAACAAGGCATTGGTCCAGGTTTTTGAAGGCACCACCGGTATCGATGCCCAAAACACCAAAACCCGGTTTTTGGGCAGGGGCATTGAGATGTACCTCTCTGAAGATATTTTAGGCAAGATATTTACCGGACTGGGCAAGCCCCGTTCAGAAAATGACCGCATCATCCCAGAGAAAAAAATGGACATCAGCGGCGCACCCATCAATCCCTTTGCCAGGGATTATCCCAATGAGTTTATCCAAACAGGCATCTCGGCCATAGACGGCTTAAACACCCTGGTGAGGGGCCAGAAGCTGCCCATCTTTTCAGGATCCGGGCTTCCCCACAATAAATTGGCCGCCCAGATTGCCAGACAGTCCACGGTGCTGGGCAAAGAAGAGGATTTTGCGGTGGTATTTGTGGCCATGGGCATCACCTTTGAAGAATCGCAATTCTTTATAGAAGATTTCAGGAGTACCGGCGCCCTGTCCAGGTCCGTGCTGGTATTAAACCTTGCCGATGACCCTGCCATCGAACGGATTGCCACCCCCCGGGTTGGGCTTACCTGCGCTGAGTACCTGGCATTTGAAAAGGATACCCATGTGCTGGTGATCCTTACCGATATGACCAATTATTGTGAAGCCCTAAGGGAGGTCTCCGCAGCCAGGAAAGAAATCCCCGGCCGTCGGGGATATCCGGGCTATTTGTATACAGATCTGGCCAGCATCTATGAACGGGCGGGCAAGATTAAAAACAAAAACGGCTCCATTACCCTGATACCCATTCTGTCTATGCCTGAAGATGATAAAACCCATCCCATTCCAGACCTTACCGGCTATATTACCGAAGGCCAGATCATCCTTTCCCGTTCCCTGAACAAGAAAAAGGTCTCTCCTCCTATTGACGCCCTGCCTTCCCTGTCCAGGTTAAAAGACAAGGGCATAGGAGAAGGAAAAACCAGGGAAGACCATGCGGATTTGTTTAACCAGCTGTATGCGGCCTATGCCAGGGGCAAAGAAGTCCAGGAACTGGCGGTGATCCTGGGAGAGGCAGCGCTCACCGATATAGACAAGATATACTATAAATTCGCCGAGGAGTTTGAATCTAGATATATTTCCCAGGATGAATATGAAAACCGGTCTATCGAAGAAACCCTGGACCTGGGCTGGGAACTGCTGTCCATCTTCCCCAAAGACAGGCTGAAGAGGGTCCGGGACGAATACCTTGAAAAATACTTTTCCAAATTTAAGAAAGAAGAGGACCAATAATGCTGGCAAATGTCAATGCCACAAGAATGGAGCTGCTCCGCTTAAAGCGGCGGCTTGATTTAGCCAAAAGGGGCCACAAACTGCTTAAAGACAAACAGGATGAGCTGATGCGCCAGCTCAGAAATATGATTGATGAGGTTAAAGATTCCAGGCTTACCATAGAAAGGGAGTTTCAGTCCATTCTGCGAAATTTTATTATGGCCAAAGCCAAAATGGGCCCCGGCCAAACCGAAGAAGCGCTATATATGCCTACCAAAAAAATCTCGGTAACCGTAGAAGAGAAGAATCTGATGAGCGTAAAAGTGCCGGTATATAAAAGAGAGGTAGAAGGAAATATCATCCCTTATGGTTATCTCAATACCTCCGGATCCATGGACCAGGCCTTAATCAGTTTCGACAAATTCTTAGAACAGTTGCTCAATTTAGCAGAAAAGGAAAAAACGGTACAGCTTCTGGCTGATGAAATCCAAGAAACCAGGCGAAGGGTCAATGCCCTTGAATACAAGCTCATCCCTGAATTTGAAAAAAATATTAAATATATCAGCATGAAGCTTGAAGAAAATGAGATGGCCAATACAGTAAGGCTGATGAAGCTTAAAGATATTGTTCGAAGCCATTAGGACTGCCTTTGCTGGTTTCTTCCCAGCATCAGGATCACCAGGCAATTTTTCTCTAGCGGGTTTACTTTTTTAGGTACAGGGCATCGGGAAACTTGATTGGCCAGACGCCGGTCACAACTGTATTTTACCGAACACCCTACTGCTTTTTGAGCACTGCCTTCTTGGTAAAGCAAAAAGCTGAGAACAAATTGGTCTTAGAGTGAGCAAAAAAGATTTGAGAAAACCAGGATACTCTTTATTAGATTGTATGATGATAAATACAATTTCCCCCTTATAAAACCCCCTGATTTACTGCTATAATCAAAGCTATGGAAATCATATACATTGACAGTATAGAGAAAAAAGACCATGAAGCCAGCCGCCGGGCGGCTGAAGCCCTGTC
>PWYO01000244.1 GCA_003567835.1 Actinomycetota bacterium
GGTTTCATTTCAACCGCACACCATTGGCGCACCAACACCCAGTCAAGGCTTTCCCATGGCTCTATTTTTGATTCTGTTGACAGTCGGGTGCCAACCATGCTTTTATAGTAGCATTAAAAAACCAAAAAAGGCTTCCAGGCAGAATCAGCCATCTATGTTCGGGGGCCAGATGATGGGCCAGGCTGGCTTCAAGCGGCTGCTTTTTTGGCAAAAAAACCAATAAGGATGTGATGCAGATTGTGCGGAATAGCCGGTGTGTGGGGAAAAACAAATGATGACACCATGGATGCCATGCTCAAAAAGATCAAACACAGGGGTCCCGATGAACAAGACAGGGCCATGCGGAACCAGTATACCATTGGCCATAACCGACTTTCCATCATTGATATCCAAGGGGGCAGGCAGCCTATAAGCAATGAAGATGACAGTCTGCAGCTAATTTTTAATGGGGAGATCTACAATCACCAAACGATCAAGAAATCACTTCCTGAACATACTTTCAAAACCAAGACCGATTCGGAAGCCATCATCCATCTTTATGAACAAAAAGGAAAAGACGCAGTCAGAGACCTAGACGGGATGTTTGCTTTTGCCCTATGTTCAGAAGACGACATCTTTATGGCCCGGGACCCTCTGGGCATAAAACCCCTTTATTATGGATACAAAGACCAAGACCTATACTTCTCTTCTGAGATTAAATCACTGCTTCATGCCACAAGGGGGATCCGGGAATTTCCGGCAGGCCACTATTACAGCAAGAAGACCGGACTAAAACGCTATTACAGCCTTCCAGAGATTCCTGCAGCATTTAAACAGGATATCCATAGGATTGTTGCCATCACCAGAAAGAGGCTTGAGCGGGCGGTGACCAAAAGACTGATGTCTGATGCTCCGCTGGGTGTTTTTTTAAGCGGCGGGCTAGACAGCAGCATGGTCTCATCGATAGCCAGAAAGCATACCTGCGGCAAGCTCCATTCTTTTTCGGTGGGTACTGCAGACAGCGCGGACATCTTTTATTCAAAAAAGATGGCAAAAATTCTGGGAACCGAACACCATGTATATCACTATGGGCCCAAAGAGATCATCAAAGTGCTTCCAGAGGTCATCTACTATCTTGAGTCCTATGATGCCGCGCTGGTCAGAAGTGCCATCCCCACCTACTTTGTTTCCAAAATGGCCAAGGATTATGTCAAAGTGGTCCTTTCCGGTGAGGGCGCCGATGAGCTGTTTGGGGGCTATCATTATTTAAAAACAGTCAATAAGACAAGCAGCATGCTCCATGATGAGCTCCTTCATATCACCGAAAACCTGCATAATACAAACCTGCAGCGGGCTGACCGGATGACCATGGCCCACTCCATTGAGGCAAGGGTTCCTTTTCTGGATACTTCTGTGATCGGCGCTGCAATGGATATCTCTCCCGCCCTTAAAATCTATGCGGACACCAATGGGGGCAAAATGATAGAAAAATGGATTTTAAGAAGGGTGGCCGAGTCCTATCTGCCCAAAGATTTTATCTGGCGCAAAAAGGAAAAATTTGCTGTGGGAAGCGGTACTGCCCAAGTTCTTGAGGCGCATGCCCGTGCGGTCATCTCCGATAAGGAATTTGAAAAAAGGCATAACTTCCCCGAAGCAAACATCCGGTCCAAAGAAGACATGCTCTATTTTAATATATTCAGGCATTATTACGGTGCAGAAAAAGTGTTAAGCACAGTGGGCAGAAGCAGAAGCTTAAACCCGGGGGTCATCAATTGACCCTGGTTTTATCCAGTTCCAACTTTTCTTTTCAGATTTTCACCAAACCTTGCGCGTACCGCAGCATGGATGAGAAACAAATAGGGAAGGCCCAGATTGGTTTCCAGCAGGGAATTGACGATAAGGGGCCGAAATCCCATGGCCCGGATGCCGGTAATCAGCAGCACCGCTTCCCATGAAAATTGAACCAGTATGCCGATGGCCAGAATCCAGGCCAAAGGGATCTTTTTTTCAGGCAGGCCCCTATGCTTGATATTGATCAAAATCAGAATGGCATACCCTACCAGGAGCAGGAAAGCCATAACCCCATGGTAGCTGGCTGTGCCCCTTTGTATGGAGATGGTCTGCATATGGGCGCCAAAGTTCTGGCTCAAAAGAGCGGTGGCCAACCAGCCCCCTATCATCAGCAGGGACCACTCCAGGGCATAGCCGTCCCGGTCCAGCCACAGCCATATCCAGACAAAATTGGTAAAACCGTAGCTAATGCTCAGCCATAAAAGAAGCACGGCGGTTTCTGCCCCGCTCACAGACCGGGTGCCCAAGATGAGATAGAATATGCCATAATCGACCAGAAAGTAGATGACCGCCCCGGCAGCCCCGGCCAGCAGGGCCAAATACCTTTTGGCATACACCAAGATGGCCAGCAGAGCCAGCAGCCACACAATATCCATATACACATAAAGGATGCTAAATGTCCTTGATGGTATGACTTCCATATACCCTGTATCCAATCTATTTACATGGTTGGCTACATTATGGCGGGCACCCAAAAAAGGCCGCAAACGCCTTGTTTTTACTCAAAAACAAAGCAGGGATCCTTGTAGTTATGCTCCAGGTCGTTGACCACATTAAAGATGGTGCCGTCCTCAAAAGAATAAATATAAACCTGTTCTTTTCCGCTGATATTTGAATCAAACCCGATATAGCGGTCACAGGGAGAAAAGATGGGGTGGGTATTGGTGCCCCCCATGGCGGTTATCTGGGCCAAAATCTCCCCGTTGATATCCATGATAAACACTTCTGCCTGGGCTCCCAGGTACCGGCTGTATACGATGGTCCTGCCGTCGCTGGAAAAATAGGGAACCCTGTTTCTCTGGTCATCAATGGTGACCTCATGCACATGGTCCCCATGATAATCCATGATTTTAAAATCTTCCGGGGATCCGGTCTCAAAAAGGACTTTGGGCCGGAAGGGATGGGTGGCCGGATGCCAGTCATGGGACTCGGTATTAAAAGTAAGCCTGGTGGGGTTGCTTCCGTCTACCCCGATGCGGTAAAGCTCCCAGACATCGCCCACCCGGGACTCATAGAATAGGTACTGTCCGCAATGGGACCAGTCCGAATAGGCATTCAGGGTATTGCTGGTGGTAATCTGCCGCAGTCCGGTGCCGTCTATATTGACGACAAACAGCTGCCACAGCCCGTCTACCTCGGAGGTAAAGGTGATCTGTTTTCCGTCAGGGGAGGTGTTGGGATAAAGGTCATCCACCGTATTATCGGTCAGTTTGCGCATATTGCTGCCGTCCAGGTTGGAGATATAAAGGTCAAAATAGCCCCCGCCTTCACGGTCGCTGACAAAGACCACTTCCTTGCTTTCATAGTCCGGCCTTGCGTAGAATGCCTGGGGGTCATTGATATAAAAGGCGGTGCCTTCGATGGACATCATGCGGTCCCCGCCTAAACGAAAATCACCAATGTAGTTGTCAATTTCTAAAAATATATGGCTTTCTGGCTGAGGATCATAGATATAAAACTGGCTGACCCTTTGTTCCCAGCTAAGGTCCTCTTTCTGGGCATAAATGTAGAGATAATGCTTTTCCAGGGGACTTAAGTCGGCGGCATCCACATTCAGGCGGAAGCCGCATTGCACAAACTGGGGCCCAAAAATGTCGGCCACATCTTCCCTGGCAATATTGCCGTAGCTTCCGTCCCCCAAAAAGGTTCCCGTATCCCTGGGGCCGTTTAAATAGATCTCTAAATCCTTGATGCCCGTATCCGCTGCGGCATTCTCATCCAGGGCCCAGCCCTGTACATCCAGCCGCTGGGGCTCCACCACGGAAAGGTTGGGGGGTGCGTCCACATTGATGGTCAGCTGATTTTGCGCACGGGGTCCTTCAATGACCAGTTCCTTGATGCGGTAATCATAGTCATCCTCGCCGGTGAATGCATAGACAAACAGAAGGTGGGTGCCCGCATCCAGCTCCATGCCGCTTAAGTCCAGGTCATAGGCAAAGCCGGTTTCCAAAAAGGGTTCCCCGTATAGTTGCTGCATGTCTTCCCTGGCCATATCCGGTGTGGTCTCTCCCAAAAGAAGGCCTGACTGCTTGGGACCGTTAAGATAGAATTGTATGCTTTCAATGGCCTGTTCCGGCGCCTGATGGTCTGTGACCGGCCGCGTTTTGACGGGGGCGGTGTCTGGAGCATCTGCAGTGTCGGGGGCATCCTGCTGGGGCTGGTCTCTGGCCGGGTCTGCTGCGGGTCCAGCAGAAAATCCAGTGACCACGGTGGCCCCCAGCCATATGAAAGCCAGGGCCAGAAACACGGCTAAAATAATGGATACTGTCTTCATGGTCGATGTCCCCTTAAAAAAAGTTTTCTTAGTACCCTATTTTATATGGAAAATGCTGTAAATCAAAGAGAAAAATCAAGGCCCAAAAATGAGCGCCATATCATTGGGGCTGGGCCCAGCAAGATGGTCCAGGAGGCTTTCCTGCAGCCGGCAAAACAAAAGGCCGCGGGAAGCCCTTACACTGGCATAGCAGTCCACCAGGCCGTGGCCGTAATAAATATCTTTTTCAAACAAACCCTTTGGCTGTGCGGTTTCCATGAGAATGGTTTTGATATCCGCATTATTCAAATAGGGGTTGGCAGAAAGCATCAGAGCCGCCACCCCTGCCAGATGGGCGCTGGACCAGGAAGTGCCCCCCACATTCTGCCAGTCTCCGGGGGTGTCTATGCCAGGGATGTCCTCACAGGGAGCTGCAATAAAATTGCGGTCATTGGCGGTGCTGTTCAGCGAATAGAAGCCCTGACGGTCCACCCCGGCCGCATTATAGATTCCCTGCAGGTAGCCGGGGAAACGGTAGCCGTGATGCCTGCCCCGGCCCTGGGCCCCGATGATAAACCGCACGCCCTGGGCATAGGCGTAGACAATACTGGCCTGCACCCGGTCAATATAGTCTGCCGTGGGCTGGGGCTCGGTAACCGCCATGGGCAGCAGGATGACCTCTGCGCGGTGGTCTGCGGCTGCCCTGATGGCCTGATCGATCTTTCCTACTTCTTTTCCCTGCTGGTCCATGAGCCTGAAAGTCATAAGCGATGCACGGGGGGCAACCGAAAGCACAATGCCTGCAGCAAAGGTATCATGGCCGGTGGGATCTTCTACTTCCTGTTGTCCGGTCACATAATCCCAGGAATGGGTTATTCTGTTTTCAAGGCGGGGATGGTGCGGGTCCACCCCCCAGCCTATGATCGCTACGGTGATGTTGTGTCCGCCTCCGCTGATGTCCCAGGATGGTTCCACATTGATCATTTCCAGGTTCCAGGGTACCGTATCCGGTTTCCAGTCCTGGGAAGGCTGGGTAGGCCCAAAACTGCAGCTTAACATAAAGAAAGCAAGCATTGCCGCTAAATTTGCCAAAACTAATTTATATTTATGCATAAAATGTATTATAATCTTATAGTCAGTACCCTATATTGTAATTGAGGAACAAAAATTCGCAAGGATGGCATAAAAATAGAAAGGTTTAGGATATGAGCAAGCCCTGGCAGCTGCAGATGTTTGATAAATCCCTGAAGAAAAGGCAGAAGTTTAACGCCCTTCATTCCATCATAGATATCGGCAAACAGGATACCTGTATCGACATATGCTCCGGGGACAATACCGGCGCTTTGAGCCACCACCTGCGGCAGCTGGGCGGCCAATGGTATACCGGCGATCTGGAGCCTGAAAACCAGGCGGTGATGCAGGACCTTCTAGAGGAAAATGTGGTTCTATTGGATGCCCGCAAGCTGGAATTTGCCGATGACAGCTTTGACAAGCTGGTAACCTTTGATGTCCTGGAGCACCTGGAGGATGAAAAGCCTTTTTTAGAAGAGGTAAAAAGGGTCCTGAAAAAAGAAGGCAGGGCCTATTTTACCGTTCCCAACCAGAGCCCCAAACTGTTGGGCAATAAGATCAAAAACCTGTTTGGGATGCGGCCGGAAAAATACGGGCATAAACGGCCGGGCTACACCAAACAGGCCTTAATAGAGTTGCTGGAAGACCATGGGTTTGTGGTCACCAAGGCCGTCACCTATGCCAAGTTCTATACCGAGATGGTGGAGCTTTTAATCAATTTGGTTTATATGCTGGGCGCCAAAAAAAAGAAAGACAAACAGGAGGACAAGCAGAGCATTGCCCCGACCTCCCAGGAAAAACTGGGCGGCGCTTACAAGATTTATGCCAAACTGTTTCCCCTGTTTAAGCTGATGTCCAAGCTGGACAAGCTGCTGGTTTTCAGCCAGGGCTATAATGTGATTGTGGAGGCCCGCCAGCAGAAAAAGGCGGTCATACAACCTGAGAAAAAACGCAAAGAAAAGGTATTGGTTACCGGCGGGGGCGGGTTTATCGGAAGCCACCTGGTGGAATTTTTGCTGGCCA
>PWYO01000238.1 GCA_003567835.1 Actinomycetota bacterium
ATGATTTGGAATTGGGCGATATTTTAAAAAAAGTGGGGTTTACACTGGCCTACACCATCGGAGGCACATCCGGGGCAATGCTGGGAACCGGCTTTCTGGAAGCAGGCAAAAGTGTAGCAGAAAAAATAGAAATTGATCGCCAGGATATTGCCCAAGCTTTAGAGAATGCCAATGCAGTGATCAAAAGGAGAGGCGGAAATACCCGACTCGGCGACAAAACATTAATCGATGCCCTGCAGCCGGCTGTAGAAGCGGTAAACAAAGCGGCAGCGGCGGGGCATACCGACATCCTATCCATCCTGGAACAGGCTTACCAGGCAGCCAAAGAGGGGTCCGATGCCACCGTGGACCTGGCAGCCAAAAAAGGAAGGGCATCCTATATGGGAGAGAGGAGCCGGGGTCACCGGGATCCGGGTTCTGTGGTCATATACTTCATGTTTGAAGCTGCACTGGATTATTTGAAATCTAAAGGACAGGGATAGAAATCAATGAAAAAGATTATTAACAAGCCAGAAGACGTTGTTCATGAAATGCTCAAAGGCCTCAAAGACAGCCGGCCGGAGACCATAGGGCTTATAGACAAAAAAAGGATTGTATACAGAAAAGACCCTTACCTGAACAAGGTAGGTATTATATCCGGGTCAGGCAGCGGCCATGAGCCCGACCAGGCCTTTTATGTGGGAAAAGGGATGCTGGATGCAGCCTGCGCTGGTCCGGTGTTTGCAGCCCCTACTCTTGATGCCATCGTGGATGCAGCCAGAATGGTGGACAGGGGGCGCGGCGTATTATTCCTGGTAAAAAACTATACTGGAGACCGGGCATACTTTGAAATGGCCAGCGAGATGCTTGCATTTGAAGGAGGGCCCACTGTGGAGACGGTCATCATCAATGATGATGTAGCCGTAAAAGACAGTACCTTTACTGCCGGCAGGCGTGGTGTTGCCGGAGCCATCCTGGTATACAAAATTGTAGGCGCCAAATCAGAAGAAGGGGCCAATCTGGATGCATTAAAACAGCTGGCTTTGGAAGTCAACAGCAATGTGCGGACCATGGGCTTTGCACTAAAGCCCTGCACCACGCCGGAGAAAGGATCGCCTACCTTTTCCTTGGGCGCTGATGAAATTGAGATCGGCGTAGGCCTTCACGGTGAGCCGGGCAGAGAGAGGACCACCTATAAGCGGGCCAATATTATCATCAAGACCTTAACCGATGCAGTTTTAAAAGACCTCCCCTTTACAAGCGGGGATGAAGTAGCTTTGATGATCAACGGCCTGGGCGGAACCCCCATAGGCGAGTTGTACATAGCCGCGGGCATTACCCATAATCTTTTAAAAGACAGCGGCATCCGGGTCCATAAGACCTATGTAAACAATTACTGCACTTCCCTGGATATGGAAGGATGTTCGGTAACTTTGCTGAAGTTAAATGAAGAATACAAGAGGCTTTTGGCCAGCCCTGCAGAGATCCCCATCTCTTATTTTTAATAAACCCTTGGTTTGAAAAATGCCTCCAGTCTTCAGCCGCCATGCACTTGTGCTAAGCTGGATCTGGTGTAAATATAGCGCCGGCTGGGGATTGACCCCTTGTCCGGCAAACCCACCATCGGAGCCACATAACAGGCCCGGTGCTGGGTTGGCACTTTTGGTGTAGAACCTGAAACAAAAAGCCCTGCAGTGCTGTGTGGGTGGTTTCAGGTTTGCCTGTTTTTAAATGATCTCCAGTTTTCCCGTTCTTGCCGCTTCCAATACGGGCCGCATACAGCAATCTACGCTCTGTATATCCAAAGGCTGAGGCATGCTTTTTAGCTTCATCTCCAGCTGAGGGTTTTTAGCCGCTTCCAGGGCTTTTTCTATAGTATCCGGGCTGAAGCCTTCCAGCTGGCCCAGTGTGGTGGGAAAGCCCAGGGATTGGTAAAAAGAAAGCATGGCCCGGGCCAGTGCTTCGGCTATTTTTCGTGGATCCTTGCTTTTTGTATGATCCATATACCTCGAAAAAATATGGGCCAGCTTATGTAATTTGTCACCCAATGCCGGTGCATAGAAAACGGTATAATAAGGATTCAGTATGGCGCAGGCCCTGCCATGGGTAGCCATGCCGACCATAGAGAAACTGTTTAGGTGGGCGCCACTGGTATTGCCCAGCATAAGGGCATAGCCTCCCAGATCGGTGGCCAGGCCTATGGCTTTTCTGTAAGCCTCATTGGTCAAGTCCTTTGCAAGCAGGGGCAGATAATCCACTATGATGGAAATACCGGTTAGGCAGACCTGCTGGGCATGCGCATCATCTTTTAGGCTGTAGTAGATCTCCAAGCAATGGGAGAATCCGTCCAGGGCCCCGTCAATGGTCAGCTGTTGGTTCAGGCTTTGGGTAACCGTATAATCAAACACCGCCCGGTCAGGCACCAGACAGGGATCCGAAATCAGTTTTTTCTGCATCTGGTCCATATCTGTGACCACCGCGTTTTTGCTCAAATGGGAGCCCGAGCCGGCATTGGTCTGCACCGCCACCATGGGCACCAGGCTTTTGGCATCTTTTTCTAAAGCAGGCCGGACCTTCTCTGCCCCAAAAAAGGGTTCCAGGTCTCCTGTGTGCAGGGTTGCAGCGATATTGGCAGCTTTGGCGCAATCTATGGCCGAGCCCCCTCCAACACAAACCATACATTGGGGCTGGATTTTTTCAATGGCGTCTGCCATTTTTTTTACTGCACTTATGGGTGTATCCGGCAAAGGGGTATCCAGAACCTTTTTGCAATGCAGGCGGTTCTCTTTGAGGCTTGCCTGTATTGTCTTCCTTAAAGGTTTGGCCCATTCTGAGGAAGAAATGACCAAAAGGACATCACTGCCCAGCTGGGCAGCAAACTTTCCTGTTTGGTCCAGGCAGTGGGTACCAAAACGGTAATTGCCTTTTTTGTATCCCCGGATCAGCTGCTGGGCCTTTTGGATCTTTTGGTCCACAAAAACCTTTCTTCGGTAATCATCCATATAGCCAGTATATCGCATTTCCGCTGGGTCATAAATACCTTTGGGGCCATGCTTTTAAAAAATTCAGGTCAAAGGCTGCCAAACTTTTTTAGTATAGAACCACAGTTTTGATTATCCGCACAAGGAATCCCATGCAAGCCCTGCGGTCCAAATGCTTGAAAGGCCGCCAAGTGGTAAAGTTTTTTTCTATGATCAATTATGCTAATATGGACCCATGTTTTATCTCTTGGATAAATGGCAACTTGGCAGGTAAAGGAAAAAAATCATGAACTATGATATCCATCAAGATTCTATCAAAATAGCCGTAATCGGTGGAAGCAGGATAGAGGGGGACAGCAAGGTCTATGATATAGCCCGCAAAGTCGGCCAGCATATCGCCAAAAGAAAGGCCATACTGGTTTGCGGAGGCCTTACCGGGGTCATGGAAGCGGCCTGCAGAGGCGCCAAAGATGAAGGCGGCCTGACCATCGGCATTCTGCCTTCCACAGAATCATCCACTGCCAATCAATGGGTGGACATCAAAATTCCCACCGGACTGGGCTATGCCAGAAATGCACTGGTGGTGCTTAGCGCAGACTCCGTCATTGCCATAGACGGCGCAGAAGGCACTCTTTCCGAGATCGGTTATGCCCTTACTTATGCTAAGCCCCTGGTGGGGTTAAATACCTGGGAAATAAAACCCTGCAAAGCCTTGGATGTCCCTGCTATGACCACCGCAGATACCCCCCGGGAAGCAGTGGATATGGCCCTGGGACTCCTGGATAAAAATAGGCTGTAATTCTTTTAAAACTGCCTGTAGCGGGCCATGCACATTTTCTTGGCTTGCATCGGCTTTCTTTTTCTTGTCCCCGCATGGCTGCACTTGCTTGCGGTCATCCGTTCTATTCTATGGGAATATTTTGACAAAATTCAGCTGCAGGTTTGAAAGGGATGCATTGAGGTTTTCCCTTTCCTGGGCAGTCAGTTCATCATCTACAACCTTGAGCAAAGAACTGAAAGCATCCACAGCCATCTTGGCATCCGTTTTATTTTTAAATTGGTCATTGGTGCCCGCAGGAAGGCCCATCTTTTTATAAGCCAGGCTGGAAAGAGACATCATCATCTGGGTTAATATGTCTTTGGTGCTTAGCTTGTCCAGCTCTTCCTGCAGTTTTTTTAAGACCTCTTCCTGGTCTTCTTCTTTTGCCTCATGTTTGGCTTCCGTGTCTTCTCCATCGCCCTTTTGCGGTTTGTTTTTCTCCTCTGCCAAGAAAATCACCTCCTCCTGGTTATTCCGATTCATATTGTATTAAAGAAAAAATATCATAATCCTTCAGCACTTTCCGGGGCTGTAGAAAGCAAAGCTCAATCAGGAAGCAAAAACCCAAAACAGTCCCGCCCTGCTGCTGGACAAGATCTGCCTTGGCTTTGGCTGTTCCCCCGGTGGCCACCAGGTCATCGACCACCAATATGCGGTCATTTTTGCAAATGGCGTCCGTATGCATCTCGAGAATATTTTCCCCGTACTCCAAGGAATAGGAAACCGTGCAGGTCTGGTAAGGCAGTTTCCCCGGTTTTCTCACCGGAACAAATCCCACCCCCAAACGGTAGGCCATGGCTGCCCCAAATACAAAACCTCTGGCTTCAGCACCCAGGATGGCATCAATTTTGACCCCCTGGTAATGGTCTGCCATCATATCCACAGCATATCGAAATGCTTTTGCATCTTTTAGCAGCGGAGTTATATCCCGAAATACAACACCTTTTTTGGGGAAATCGGGAATGTTTCTAATGATTTTTTTTAGGTCCATAACCTGCCTTTCTATTTTTTTTATCATTTTAAGCTTAATATATTTTGCCTCATAGAATCAATAAGAAAATCAACATCCAGTGTAAAACCAAGCTGGCTTAAAATCTCTGCTGCATCATATTTCTGGCCCCATTGCCAAAGATCTTTTAAAAAAGCGCCAGCTTTTTTATTGGTATGCCAATTATGCCCGAACCTGGTAAGTAAATCATGTTTCAGCTGGGCTGAAAACATCCAGGCACGGATATAATTGGTGCAGTAGAAGCCTTCATCCACATCATTTAAATAGCTCCGTGGATCATAGTCCATAAGATTTGCCTGAGACAGGATACGGGCATAATGCTTATGCATGCCTTCCATGCTTTGACCGTGGTGGAGGATTAGCTCATACTGCAGTTTTGCAGCATACCTTCTGCAATACCACAGTTTAAGCAAGGTGCTAAAATTGATAAACTGTGCCGCAGCATAGGTATCCATGCCTAAATAACCGGTAAGCCAGCTCTTATCCTGCAAAAGACTTTCCATTAAAAAAGCATACCCTTCGGTAACCGCATGATCTCCCAAAAACTTGTACTCAAAATCCAGGTTTTCAAGCGTATGGCCGTAATGCTGGGCATGTCCTCCTTCATGGAAAAGCGCTTCATAATCATCCTGGCCTCCGCTGGGCATAATGACCAGATAGATCTCCTGGGGAATCTGTACGGTGCAGCAAAAAGCCCTTGGCGTTTTATTTTCTCTGGGTTCAACATCAAAAATGATGTTTTTCTGGTCATCAATATCGATGCCCAGCTGCCTGAGGGTCTGGCAGAAAGCGGGCACCAGTCTCTCTTTTTTAAAATAGGCATCATATTCTTTTCCCCTTTTCAGATAGGCAAAGTCGCTTCGTCTTGACCGGCCCAAATCCAGGCCCAGCTTTTTTTTGAGAAGCTGTCCAAAATGCTTCTCATAAACATCCTGGGTTTGCTGGGTCAATGTTTTCATCTGGCCTGCTGTCTGTACAAGGTCTTCTTGTTTTAATGCTGCAAAAAGGCTTCTGTAGCTTTCAAATCCCAAATGTTTGGCCTGCTGATGCAGTTTGGTCCAGTATTTCTCCAGATTGGCATTCATGCTGCCTATTTTCTCATTCCGAAGATCTTCGATTCGGTCCCTTTTTTTCTTATCCGGTTCATTGGAAAGAAGCACTTCCAGGTAGCGGAAAGGCACTGTGCGGCCTTCTAGGCCAACTTTCATTTTCGCTTCCTCATTGGCGATGGCCTCTTTTAAGGGTCTTGCTTTTTCTTCAAGATAATGCTCCGTACAAAATTTCAGCAGGTAACCATACTTTTTCTTATCCCCGTTTTCCTGGTCTGCCTTGTCTTGAAAATAGCGGATGGTTTTTTTGGAAAAAAGCCGGCTCTGGGCATAAATGGGTGCAAGGTCCAGCACTTTTTTTCTGCCTGAAAAATGCAGGTAATATTCCGTGTCCATAGATGACAGAAACCGCTGCGCATCTTTTCTGTATTTTTCCAGATCCAGTTTAGCCAATATTCTCCTTAACGGCTCTGCATACATCATCCTTGCCAAAACCATAGGCTGCAATAAGTTCAGCTGGG
>PWYO01000117.1 GCA_003567835.1 Actinomycetota bacterium
GCATATTATACAGAATTTATGTATATTATGCAAAATCTTTTTTCTTTTTCTTTTCTGGGCGGTGCTCCATGCCGTTTAGGGTCTAAGGATGTGGTTTTTCAGCTGGTTTGCTGCAAAAGAGGCAGGCTATAAGCATAGGCATTTTCTGGGCCCCGCAAAAAGGGGAAATAGGTTTGCAGCCCTGGTCACAAATGGGCCAGGTCATAGGTTTCTCTGGCGATTACCAGCTCTTCATCAACCTTTACCACAGCCACCGGTGCCCCTGCCTTTGGGCCGGATATCAGGCCTTCCCCGGACAGGGTCTGGTTCTTTTTTTTATCGATGGTGATGCCCAGGCAGTCTAAACCATTCAGTATCTCTGCACGGGCCAGGGATGAATTTTCCCCAATTCCTCCGCCAAAAATGACTGTATCCACCCCGTTCATGGCCGCTGTGTAGGCTCCGATGTATTTTTTAATCCGGTAGCAGTAGGCATCAAAGGCCCTGATGCAGGCAGCATCCTGGGCTTCCACTCCTTTTTCAATTTCCAGGAAATGGGCATATTTGCCGGAAAGACCCAGTAAACCGGACTGCTTGTTGATCATTTCATCCATTTTTTGGGCATCCAGGTTTTCCTTTTTCATCAAATAAGTGATGATGGCCGGATCCATATCCCCACACCTGGTGGACATAATCAGCCCTTCCGCGGGAGTAAAGCCCATGGAAGTGTCTACAGTTTTTCCGTTTTGCACCGCTACAGCAGAAGAGCCCCCGCCCAGCATCAAGGCAATGATTTTCAAATCTTTGATTTCTTTTTGAAGAAGCTGGCTTGCTTTTTTGACCATATAGGTATAGGCAATGCCGTGAAAACCATATTTTCTGATGTCATATTTCTCGCTGAGGGAGTAGGGAATGCCGTACAGATAGGCTTTGGGGGGTATATCCCTGTGAAACAGGTTGTCAAAAACCGCCACATTGGGCGTACTGGGCCCAAATATTTTCCTGCATACCTTAATCCCGGTCAGGTTGGGCGGGTTGTGCAGCGGGGCCAGTTCCAGTGCATCCTCCAGACTTTTTATAACCGCCTGGTCGATTTCCAGGGTGGTTTTTGCCTTATTGCCAATATGGACCACCCGATGGCCGATGGCATCAATTTCTCTTTTGTCCTGGATGACCCGGTCGGTGCCGGAAGTCATCTTCTCTAAAATCAGGGTCAACCCCTGCCGGTGATCGACAATTTGCAAATCCTGCTGGTGGTCACAGCCGGCTTTATGATAGGCAAGCTGGGAAGTTTCGGCCCCAATATTGTCCACTTTGCCAAAAGAGCGGACTTTCTCCTGGGGCATATCAAACAGCTTGAACTTAATGGATGTAGAACCGGAATTGATGGTCAATATATGCATAGCCTTCAAAAATCCTTTATGTTTTTATGACAATCGGCGGGCAGCCTGCCCCACAGAAAGCCGCCAATTGCACTAACCAGCGCCCCCCTATTGCTGCCTGCGCTTTTTTGGCGCCGTGGGTTATGGGCGGCAGCGCACCTCCATTTATTTTTCAATTGCAAGGTTTTTCCCTGTCATCTTTTTTCTGCCCTAACTGCCCCGTTCAAGTTCACTGATGACCTTTCTTACCAAAACCGCAATATCTTCTTCTCCCAAAACCTCTCTTTTGGGCGCACTTTCCGCCTCCGGCTGCAGGGGAGCGGTTTCATAGGCCACCCTTTTGATGTTGATGAGGTGTTTTGCGGATATATTATCAGAAGATATGCCCCCGCCCCAGGTGCCCGTGGAAAGCGTCATGGAAGGGGTAAGGGATGTGGTGGCCCCGATGGCCCCCTGGGAAGTGGGGGTGTTGACCAAAATCCGGAACACCGGCTTCTGATAAGCAAAAGCATCGATGACTTGCTGATCCTGGGCATGCACAGCCAGTGTGTGGCCAAGGCCCCCAAAGTTGAGGATCTCTATGCACCTTTTGCAGGCCAGCTGCCAGTCTTTTTCTACATAATAGGCGACAACCGGGCAGAGCACTTCCCTGGACAGCGGGGTATGGGGCCCCACCTTCTCTAGAGGACAGACCAGCAGTTTGGTGCCCTCAGGGATGGTAATGCCTGCCTGGCCTGCTAGAAATTGGGGGGTTTTCCCCACCATAGCCGGATTCATGGTCCCCGCACGTATGAGAAGGCCGGCCAGCTTTGCCGTTTGCCGGGGATTGAGAAAATAGGCCCCTAAACCTTGCAGAGCCTGTTTAAATGGGTTGTCTATGTCCTGGTGGACCACAATGGCCTGCTCTGAAGAGCAGATCACCCCGTGGTCAAATGTTTTGGAGCCCAGGATGTCCCGGGCAGCCTTATCAAGGTTGGCAGACCGGTCCACATAGGCGGGCGTATTGCCCGGTCCTACCCCAATGGCCGGCTTGGCAAAAGAATGTGCCGCTTTGACCATGGCCGTACCCCCGGTTGCCAGTATGATGGAAACATCCTCTGAGGCCATAAGGGCCCGGGTGCCCTCCAGGGTTACCGGATCCATACAGGATATAATCCCCTCGGGCGCCCCCGCCGATTGCGCGGCCTGCCGCATCAAAATTGCCGCTTCCTTGGAACAGCGCAGTGCCGCAGGATGTGGCGCAAATACCACCGCATTTCTGGCTTTAACCGAGACCAGAGACTTAAACATCACCGTGGAAGTCGGATTGGTGGTAGGGGTGATGGCACAGACCACGCCCATGGGATGGGCGATCTCTGTGATTTTTCTGTCCGTATCCCTGGCTATGACCCCCACTGTTTTTAAGTCTTTGATGCTTTCATAGACATTTTGTACCGAAAACAGGTTCTTTTGGGTTTTATGGGCCACATTGCCGTACCCGGTCTCCTCTACCGCAAGCTGAGCCAGCCTTTGGGCGTGCTCCAGACCTGCTTTGGCCATAGCGCCGATGATGGTGTCCACCTCCGCCTGGGAGAAGTCGGAAAAAGCCTGATAAGCCTTTTTGGCAGACCGGGACAGCAGCCTTGCCTGCTGTATGGAGAGTAAGTCTGCATCTTGCAGTTTTTGCATATTGTCTCCCTTGCCCTCACCGGGCTGATTCCGCCATGGTCAGTGCCAAACAACTAGTTTGCACCGATCCCGGTCATGACCGGTTTGGGTTCAATTTTGTCCCATGCCTTTTTTTCTGCTCAGCCGCCGGATGGTGTATTTGATGTCCTGCCCCGAGGCAAACCGTTATTTTCTTTGCAGTAACCTTATACTTTTCTAAAAATTTCTGCAAGCATATTCTGCGGGCTGGTTTTTGTCTGCTGAAGCGCTGCACAAAAACCTGTTTTAGCTTCTGGGCCCCTTATCGGACCCTGCTCTTTTCACAGCCTTTTACCTGAGCCAAATGCTTCGTCCTTCACTTAGAGACCCGCTTTGGCCTGCATGGACCAGAAGGTCTGCCCTCAATGGGCCTGGTGGCCACCAGGTCTATGCCCTCTTCTAAAAAATCATTGACCAGGATTTGCTTAAACCGAATGGGCGCCTCCGCTCTTAACCTTGCAATCGCTTGTGCAGCCTTCTTCCAGTCCCCTTTTTTAATGGGCTTGGAAGTCCGCACCGGTACCCTGGCTACCATCCCCCAGTCCACCCAAACCGTGGAGGTAAATACCCTTCTGGGATCCCTGATCTCTTCCGCTGCATATTGTTTGCCTTTGGGGCAATCCCCCGTCTCTACAATATTGCCAGCTGCATCTGCCCTGATGATACAGGACTTGGGGCAGACAATGCAGGTAATTTCTGTGCTCATGTCCGTTCACCTGCCTGGATTGTAACCGTATCGCTTTCCAATATTTGCTGCTTGTATTTGGACACATTGATAAAAACCATCTCTGAAGGCACTGCATAGGGTTTGGGAATCCTGCCCAAGACCCCTTTTTGGTTTTTGAGCCAAAACACAGGTTCCTTAAGCGGTTTTTGCACCCGAAGACACCATGTATTTGCTCCCTCATCGATGCTCCGGCCCCCAAAAAACTGGGGAACCACGCTGTTGATGGGAGGACTGGTCTTCAAAGGCACTTTGCCCGCAGCTGCCGGGACCAACCCCCGCACATAGCGGGCCGCAGCCTTTCCGGCAAGATGGCCGCTTTCTGATACAGAATCCACCAGGTCATAGACCTGAACCACATTGCCGCAGGCAAAAAACCCATTTCTGCTGGTCTGAAACATTTCATCCACAAAAGGCCCCCCGGTCTGCGGACATATTTTTACCCCGGCCTCCAGGACCAATTCGCATTCAGGGATCAGGCCCACAGAGAGAAGAAGGGTGTCACAAGCCATTTCTTTTTCTGTGCCTTTCACCTTCTGCAGCTTTTTGTCAACCCGGGCAGTGATGACCTTCTCTACCCTTCTTCTACCTTTGATACAAATTACTGTATGGCTGAGGTATAGGGGTATGCGGTAATCGGCCAAACACTGCTGCACATTTCTGTTCAACCCGCTGGGGTGGGGCAAAATCTCTACCACTGCCTGCACATCTGCCCCCTCCAGTGTGCACCGCCGGGCCATAATCAGCCCGATATCGCCAGAACCCAGGATCACAATTTTTTTTCCCACCATAAGTCCCTCGATATTCATCAGCCTCTGGGCGGTGCCTGCGGTCAGCACACCGGCCGGACGGTCCCCGGGGATATTGAGATTGCCCCTGGTCCTCTCCCTGCAGCCCATGGCAAATACCACCGATCTGGCCGACAGCCATTGCAGGCCGGCAGCCGAACTGGTAACCAGCATTTTTTTGGAAGGGGTCATATGCAGCACACAGGTGTCCAGCAGGCAATCTATGCCTAGCGCCAAAAAAGAATGGATATAACGCTGGGCATATTCAGGACCGGTTAGGTCCAGGGCAAACTTTTTTAAGCCAAAACCGTTGTGGATGCACTGATTGAGTATGCCGCCCAGGTAGGCATACCGTTCTATGACCAAGACATCTTTGATTCCTTCTCTTTTGGCGCTGATGGCTGCAGCCAAGCCCGCAGGGCCTCCCCCGATTACCACCAAATCATAGGTTTTTTCATGCTTTTCAGTCATATACCTTGGTCTTTCCGATCACCATAGGAGAACCCTGTTCCTTTTTTTGAATCGCTTCTGCGGGAATCTGGTATTCCCTGGACATAATCGCCA
This sequence comes from Actinomycetota bacterium, assembly GCA_003567835.1. GTDB lineage: Bacteria > Actinomycetota > Humimicrobiia > Humimicrobiales > Humimicrobiaceae > Halolacustris > Halolacustris primus. The sequence goes on from PWYO01000117.1 coordinate 5,124, forward strand.
ATACCCTTTCCAGGTCAAAGCTCCCCTGGCATCTGCCGGTGCCCGCCCCCGTCTTAAATTTGATGGCATCCACCGTTCGGGGGGCAATGGGCGCATGTATGGCCCCCACTATGTCCCCTTCGGTTACCTGTTCACACCGGCATACAATCCGGCCGTAACGGGGATCTTTTTTGGTCCAGCGTTCCTTTTGTTTAAAATCCAGGTCCCTGAACAGGGGCTTGATCTTATAATGTTTTCTTTTGCGGGAATCCTTTTTTAGGTCCACCACCCCGCTTATGAGCCTGATCACATATTGGGCAATGGCCGGCGCCGAAGTCAGCCCCGGTGAATCAATGCCGTTGAGGTTCACAATTCCTGAAGGCTGGTCGGTTAGGTCTATGATAAAATCATTGGTCACCGACTTGGACCGGATGCCCCCAAAGCCGGTAATTAAGTCTTTACCGGCAATACCCGGCACCAGTTCCTGGGCCTTGACATACACATCCTGAAAATCTTCTTCGGTGGTGGAAAGATCATGCCTGTCTTGCACTTCCAGGGCATTGCCCCCAAAACCCACATTGCCGTTGAGTGTGGTAAAAATGGCAATCCCCTTGCCGTGTTTGGCTGGAATGGGAAAGCAAGGCCGGCTGACCAGGCCCTTGTACTTTTTGTCCAACAGATAGTATTCTGCCTTCCTGGGAACAATCTTGTATTTGTCGCCCAAGCCTGCGGATCTGGCTATGTTTTCACTGTCTACGCCCGCACAATTGATCACCAGGCCTGCATCAAAATGGCAGCCGGCGGCAGCCACCCCTTTTGCAGCATTGTTTTCTACCAAAATCTTTTCAACTTCATGTTCAAAAAAGAAATGGACCCCATTGGCTGCAGCATGCTCCGCCAAAGCAATCACCAGCCTTTGTATCTGGACCAAGCCTGCTGTGGGCACAAACAGGGCGCCGGCAGCACGGGGGTTGACATGGGGTTCCATGTCCAGAAGCTGGTCCCTTCCCATCAGGGCAAGCCCTTTGACCCCATTGGTCCGGCCTCTTTGGTACAGCCTATCCAGGCCGGGCAATTTTTGTGGCTGAACAGCCACCACCACAAGCCCGGTCTGTTTGAACATCACCCCCAGGTCTTGGCACCATTGGGGATACATCCGGTTGCCCAAAACATTGAATTTGGCTTTGAGGGTCCCCGGCTTGGCATCATGGCCCCCATGGATGACCGCC
>PWYO01000189.1 GCA_003567835.1 Actinomycetota bacterium
GTTCTGGTCATGGACAAGGATCCAGCCATCCGGAAAAACAGGATGAGCCTGGTACAATCTGCCCGAGACCTGTTTACGCGTATGGCAGATTTTTCCAAATTGGTCATAGAAGGGTAAAATTAACCTGGTTTTAAAAAAAGACAAAAAAATTTTATAATTACAAAAACAATCATATGAAAGGAAAAACAAAAATGGCTGAAAAGAAGTATGTGTATTTCTTTGGCGAAGGCAAAAAGGAGATGAAAAAACTTTTAGGGGGAAAGGGTGCCAATCTTTCCGAGATGACCAATATTGGGCTTCCGGTTCCTCCTGGATTTACCATTACCACAGAAGTTTGTAATCTTTTTTATGAGCTGGGAAAAAGGTATCCAGAAGGACTGCAGGAGCAGATAGATGCTTCTTTAGAAAAACTGGAGGACAAAATGGGCTTAAAGCTGGGCGATGAAAGCGATCCCCTGCTGGTATCGGTACGTTCCGGGTCTGCTTTCTCCATGCCCGGGATGATGGATACCGTACTGAACCTGGGCTTAAACGATCAGACTGTACAGGGTTTGATAGATAAAACAGGCAATGCCAGGTTTGGCTGGGATTCTTACCGGCGGTTTATCCAGATGTTTGGTGATGTGGTCATGGGCGTAGAGCACGATCAATTTGAAGAAGCCATGCAGGCGGCAAAAGATGACAAAGGCGTAAAATTTGATACAGACCTGGATGCAGAAGACCTAAAAAAGCTGGTTGAAGATTATAAAAAGATCATCAGAGATGACGCTGGAAAAGATTTCCCCCAGGATCCAAGGGAACAGCTGCAGATGTCTGTAGATGCTGTTTTTGGTTCCTGGAACAATAAAAGGGCAATCACCTACAGGAATTTGCATGATATCCCCCATGACTTGGGTACTGCCGTCAATGTGCAGGCCATGGTATTTGGAAACATGGGCAAAAATTCAGGCACCGGTGTTGCCTTTACCAGGAATCCTTCTACAGGGGAAAATAAAGAGTATGGAGAGTATCTGATAGATGCCCAGGGTGAAGATGTGGTAGCCGGTATAAGGACGCCGAAGGATATCACCAAGCTGAAACAAGAAATGCCTAAAATCTATGATGAATTGATGGAGGTATTCGAAAAACTGGAGCAGCATTATAAGGATGTTCAGGATCTGGAGTTTACCATCCAGGAAGGAAAACTCTATATCCTCCAAACCAGAACTGGAAAAAGAACCGCAGCAGCCGCACTGCAGATTGCAGTGGATATGGAAAAAGATGGTTTAATTGACAAAAAGACTGCTGTGATGCGGGTTGAACCCCAGCAGCTGGATCAATTGCTGCATAAGCAAATTGATAAGGATGCCAAACAGGATGCCCAATTATTGGCCAAGGGCCTGCCTGCCTCACCGGGTGCGGCACTGGGTAAAGTGGTATTTGATGCTGATGATGCAGTGGAACAAGCTGAAGACGGTCCGGTCATTTTGGTAAGGACAGAGACTTCTCCTGAAGATATTGAAGGTATGTCGGTAGCCCAGGGAATTCTGACTTCCAGGGGCGGCATGACTTCTCATGCTGCAGTTGTTGCCAGGGGCATGGGCAAATGCTGTGTTGCGGGCTGCGAGAATGTGAAGGTATATGCAGATCAGAAATTTTTTAAAGCGGATGGCCAGAAGATTGCAGAAGGTGACTGGATTACCCTTGATGGGTCAACCGGGGAGGTCTTTTTGGGCCAGCTGGAGGTTATGGATCCTGAAATTTCAGAAAACTTTGAATTGTTTATGGATTGGATTCAAGAATTCAGCAAAATGGGGGTAAGAACCAATGCGGATACACCCAAAGATGCAGAGGCTGCCCTAAAATTCGGTGCCGAGGGTATTGGTTTGTGCAGAACTGAGCATATGTTTTTTGAACCGGACAGGATTAAAGCAGTACGAAAGATGATTGTGGCTTCCAATGAAGAGGAAAGAAGAAAAGCACTGATGACCATATTGCCTTACCAGAAACAGGATTTCATGGAAATATTCAAGGTGATGGAAGGAAAACCGGTAACCATCCGGCTTCTGGATCCGCCGCTTCACGAATTTCTGCCTACTGAAGATGATGATATTGAAGAGATTTCCGGGGAGCTGGGCATTGAAGCTGCAGAGTTGAAGGCAACTGTAAAAGCGCTCCATGAGTTAAACCCCATGCTGGGGCACAGGGGATGCAGGCTGCCCATAACCTATCCCGAAATTCTGGAAATGCAGGCCAAAGCGATTCTGGAAGCAGCACTTGAGTTGACCAGGGATGGGATTAAGGTTATTCCGGAAATCATGATACCTCTGGCAGGAACGGTACAGGAAATCAAAATATTGAAAGACCAGATTACAGAGATTGCCGATGAACTGATGAAAAAGAACGATATTAAATTTGAATACAAGGTGGGGACCATGATCGAAATCCCCCGGGCTTGTGTAGTTGCTGACCAGATTGCAACCGAAGCAGAGTTCTTCAGTTTTGGCACCAATGATTTGACTCAGCTGACCTTTGGTTTCTCCAGGGATGATGTAAATAAGTTTCTCCCAGCCTATATTGAGCAGGGGATCTTGGAAAAAGACCCTTTTGCAACTCTAGACATTGACGGAGTAGGACCCCTGGTGCATATGGGCATACAAAAGGGAAAGTCCGCCAGAAAAGATCTGAAAATTGGTATATGCGGAGAACATGGCGGAGACCCTAATTCGGTTACGTTCTGCTATAAAGCTGGCATGGATTACGTAAGCTGCTCTCCTTTTAGGGTTCCGGTGGCGCGGCTCGCTGCTGCCCAAGCCCATATAACAGAACAATCATAGTCAATAATGACGGTTAGGGGGCCTAGGCCCCCTGACTTTTTCCTTATTTTTTTTCTACCTCTGCTTTAATCTGTTACAATAGAAATTGCCTCTTTAATAACTTTGCCGTGGGAGCAGGGATGTCCAAAGGTCTAAAACAAGGTGAAGTAGAAGAACTAAAAACCAGAACCAGCATTGCCGATATCATAAACGGGTATGTAAGCCTGAAAAAAAGAGGTAAAAGTTTGCTGGGCCTCTGTCCTTTCCATCAAGAAAAGACCCCTTCATTTCATGTTGATGCAACCAGGCAGCTGTATCATTGTTTTGGCTGCGGAGAAGGGGGCGATGTGATTAGCTTTGTCATGAAAATTGAAAATATGGAATTTTTAGAGGCAGTAGAATTTTTGGCCAACAAAGTCGGATATCGCCTCAAATACAGCAGCAGGGAATCTTCCAGGACAAAGAAAATGAAAGAAAAACTCCTGGATTTAAATGAACTGGCCAAAAAATATTATCATTATATTTTATTGAACTCTAAAATAGGCCAATCAGCTGTTGATTATTTAAAACAGAGGGGATTTGAAGACCAAACCCTGGAACAGTTTCAGGTAGGCTATAGTTTTAAATCCTGGGACCATTTTTGCAGTTTTGCCCAGAAAAGAGGATATAGCCAGAATGAGCTTATTGCGGCAGGTTTGGCCATACAAAGCAAAAAGGGTCGGCAAAATGTGTATGACCGGTTCAGGGGCAGAATCATGTTTCCCATACAGGATGTAGTTGGAAAAACCATTGGTTTCGGTGCCAGGATCCTGCATCCGGAAACCGGCCGGCAGTCTGCAAAATATATGAATACGCCGGAAACAAAAATTTACTCCAAAAGCCGCCATATATATAATATTTTTCAAGCAAAAGGTTTTATAGTAGACCAGGACAAGGCTTTGATTGTGGAAGGATATACCGATGTTATGGCATTGGCCCAGCATGGCATAAAGCATGTTGTGGCCAGTTTGGGCACGGCTTTAACTACAGAACAGATCAAGCTTCTGGGACGTTTTACCCAGAACGTCGTACTTGTTTTTGATAGCGACCAGGCGGGTATGTCCGCTTCGCTTAAAGGTATGGACAGGTTAAACGAGTATAACCAGAGGCTCGACCTTTTTCATGAGAATAATATGAATATAGAAGTGGCCATACTTGAAAAGGATTATGATCCTGCTGATTTTGTGTTTAAAAAGGGCGGTAAGGCCTTTTTAAGTCAGGTTAGCCAGGCTAAGAATATCATTGATTTTACCTTGGAAGCGATCATAAAAAAGTATGATATTTCCAGCCTCAATGACAAGCTTAGGGCCAGCAATGAGCTGCTCAAATTTATTATCACCCTGTCCTCAAAAATTGTCAGGGAAGAATGCATTAAAAAAGTATCCCGAATGCTGGGTCTTCAGGAAAGCCTGCTATTTGAGGAGCTGGTCAAACTGGAGAGCAGGGACAGAAAAGAAACTTTCGCATCTTTAAAAGATGCAGCAGGGAAAAAAGAGGCTCCTTTTAAAAAATTGGAAATAGAAGCATTGCGGCTCATGATCAATGGCGAGGGTTTGACCGAGGATTACTTTTTAGGTCTTGATGACGACTATTTCAGGTTTGAGGATACAAAAAAGCTGTTTAAAACATTAAAAAGTTATGTATTGCATTGCAGGGAATCATCGAAAAAAATAAACTTTCCCATAGAAATCCCGTCTGAACAATTAGAAGACAAAGAGGTCAAAAAGCTATATAATTTCATTTATTTTGACACCAAGCCCTACAAAAACGGAAAGGTGGATTTCAGGGAAGTTTTGAGAAATTTCAAGCTTTTAAGTCTTTTTCAGCAAATTGACAGAATAAGAAGAGAGATGTTACAAATAGAAGAAGAGGGGAAAAAAGGCAAAGCAGGAAATGAAATAAAGCAGAAATATAATCATCTTTATCAGCAGCTGATTAAGCTGGAGAAAGAAAAGATGGAATTAAAAGTACCTTGAACTTTTTCATATAAAGTGTAAAATGCTGGTTTATTTCCTTCAAAATTAATTTGAGGTGATATATAAAATGAAAAGAGGAGCAGAGTTTAAGCTGGATGAGGTCAAAAACCTTATCAGCAAGGGTAAAGAAGAAGGCCTTCTGACTACCGAAGAGATAGGGGAAGCATTATCCGAAGCAGACCTGAGCAAGGAACAGATAGAAAACATTTATGATGTGCTTCAGAATTTGGGCATAGAGATCATAAGTGAAGATGATGAAGACTTAGATGTTATAACGCGAAGCAAAAAGGAAGAGCAGGCGTTAAAGAAGAAGCTGGATTTAACCATAAAATCGCCTACCAATGATCCTGTAAGGATGTATCTTAAGGAAATAGGGAAAGTAAGGCTTCTTACTGCAGTTGAAGAAGTTCAGTTGGCAAAAAGGATCAAGAAAGGTGATTTAGCTGCAAAGAGGAAATTGGTTGAAGCAAACTTGAGATTGGTAGTTAGCATTGCCAAGAAATACGTAGGCAGGGGGATGCTCTTTTTGGATCTTATACAGGAAGGCAATCTTGGCCTAATAAGGGCTGTAGAGAAATTTGACCATACCAAAGGGTATAAATTTTCAACTTATGCCACATGGTGGATCAGGCAGGCAATTACCAGGGCTATTGCTGATCAAGCAAGAACCATAAGAATTCCTGTACACATGGTGGAAACCATTAATAAATTAATAAGGGTACAGCGGCAATTGCTGCAGAAAATGGGCAGAGAGCCTACCCCTGAAGAGATTGGGAAAAAGCTAAATTTTTCCCCAGAAAAAGTAAGGGAGATCATGAAGATTTCTCAGGAACCTGTATCTTTAGAAACTCCCATAGGGGAAGAAGAAGATAGCCATTTGGGTGATTTTATTGAAGATTCTGAAGTCGAAGCACCCTCAGATGCTGCATCTTTTACTTTGCTTCAAGAACAATTACAGGATGTGCTAAATACTTTAAATGAAAGGGAAAGAAAAGTTATTCAGCTAAGGTTTGGTTTGCAGGATGGGCATCCCAGGACCCTTGAAGAGGTAGGAAGGGAATTTGGGGTTACCAGAGAAAGGATCAGGCAAATTGAATCCAAGACTTTAAGTAAATTGAGGCACCCAAACCGAAGCAGTGCGTTAAAAGATTTTCTGGAAACTTAGATCAAACCATTAAAATCATCTTGCAATTAATATAGTCTATATTATAATAGCTTATCGTGTAAGGTGTTCCCCGATAGCTCAACGGTAGAGCATTCGGCTGTTAACCGAAGGGTTGTAGGTTCGAATCCTACTCGGGGAGCCATGGATTTTTAAATAACAATGGATTTTTGAATTATTGACAATCTAATTCTAATTTTGTTATAGTATTATTGGATCGTGGATCACGATCGGCAAGTCCCTGAGGGGACTTGTTTCGTTTATGGGAATATTTTTAATCCATACCCTATATAATCAGCACCAGGAAATTGTCTATAAATTTTATCTTCTAA
>PWYO01000010.1 GCA_003567835.1 Actinomycetota bacterium
TCCACTTCAGGTTCTTCAACGATTTGCGGTTCTGCGGTCGTGCAAGCAAAAGTAAAGCCAAGGATTATAGCTAAAATTATAATGGGTACAATAAATCTTATTTTTTTCATAATTGCGAACATTCCCTCCTTTGTTTTTTACCATTTTATAACATTTTGTTTCGTTTTCTCAAGGATTTTAATTTTGCCCTAGTTGTAGTCAATAGGCTGAAATTATAGCAGTACTAAAAGCTGGAGGGGTCAATATGACCAATAACCTAGCAGCAATGAACATAGTTGGACAACAAAATGATTTCCATGGCTTCAAAATTTCCAGCCAACCGCTCAATGGAAGGGCTCAATGGTATTGCTGCACTTTGGTTTTTCTACAGCGGTTAGCCCAGAAATATGGAGAAGATTGCCAGCGGGAATTTCCTGGATATGATGATCAGCAAAGGGACGGTAATTGGCTGGTATTTTCTTTACATGCCAGCAAACAATAGCCAAAGCCCTGACCGAATGCCCGTGCTCGAACAGAGGCGGTATCTTTAGAAGCAGATACGGAAGAAGAAATCAATATTTGCTGTTGATTTCTTAAAATGCTGCTTATGTGAAGGGGTGTATGGCTGCAAAATGATATATTTGTATTAAATAAAAGGGCGATATTGCGCCATGCATTTTTGCGTTTTTTGACCAAAAAAAATATTTAAAGCAGCAGAAAGGAATCCATGCACTGTAATTATTTTAAGAAAATATACAAAAAAACAAGCCTACAGCGATCATCGATATATCCCCTGCAGATCATCGCCGTTGCGAGATTTTAAACGTTCTTTATAAGAATTGTAATATCGATCCCAATCATCCGGGTGCAGAAACCCTTATACAGCATGGAAAAATTAACGGTTATTCGGAGAAAATTAAGCAACTGATTGACAGAGTCTGAAAAAGAAGGATAAATTTAAAAAAATTGATGCTTCGAAGCCTGCGCTGTCCAATAATGATTGTAAATATTTTGTATATTATTGTAGGGATTGAACATGGGTAATGTATTAAATAATAGTTATATCCTGACTTTGACAGCAAAAATGGACCAAAAAGGCCCAAACCCTTGCCGGTACCAGGATTGCAAGCCTTCAGCGATTGTCAAAAATAGGTGGTATATAGGCTCATTTTTGCTTTGAGCCAAAATATTTTTAATCTCTGCCCTGAGCAGCCTCTTACGGGCAAAATCAATGCCCAGGGCTTCACCTACAGTATTGGATGCCTTGTTTCTGCAATCAAAAAGTTACCGGTTGCCCTGTTTATTATAGCAGGAATGATATCAAGGCAGGAGATGATCTTTTCCAGAGCATATTAAGGCCCTGTTTTTTGACCATAAGCCTTATGGTAACCAGCGCCCTAAAGCAGGCAAGAAAGCGGGCCCCTATACGATCCTCCCCGGACGCATATACCGGCCGGGCCTTGATGGTGGCCTTGGTGATTTTGAACATATCCTCAATTTTTTATAGTCAAGACTAGGCATTAATGATATCCCGAAAGCTTTTTATCAAGCTCGCTGACAACTCATGCAAAATATCCGTCGCATCCTTTATCTTCGGCCGGTTTTTCTAAATCAAAGCTTGGCCTTCTAGCCTTTGCGATCCCGCCTGCATGCATGTCAAAGCAAGCATCTTTTGCATGCTTGACTGCCCCGCAGCTTGTGGCCATCTCATATTTTGACGGAGCGGCTACAGGCTGCATTGCCTTTTTACCCAACGCACTTCTTTATGCTTTTGCCTTGTCAGCATACTTTTTGGCCCAAAGTTTTTTTATATCCGATCTTCTTGGCCTTGCCGCCGCTATTTATGCTGACATTGATCTCTCTTGCTGTCACCGTTGATTTTATCTTAAATGATGGCCAGCATTGATTTTTTGGTCCCTCGCTGGTTTTTTTATTGAACCTGTTATCTAAAGAGCGTGCGCATAATTCCATCATAAGGGAAGTTTTCTCAATAGTCAGTGAGCATTACCCGGCAGGCAAAAACAATGTGATGGCTCACTGGTGAACTAGAGGGAGCAGGTGGCAAAACCCCTATCAGAAAAATGTAGCTTCATTTTCATATTTTTTGTAAAATGAATACCATTGTAAAAGATGTTCATTGATTTAAAAAACCAAGCTATCAATGTATGTTAAAAAAATACACCTTAAAAAAATTGGATCAACCAATGATTTCGCATTGCAAAATATGGACAGCTTAGAAGATAAGACTGTAATTTTTGCGGATATGCAGACCCAGGGCAAAGGAAGAAATGAACGTATTTGGATTTCAGAAAGAAATAATCTGTTTGTTTCTTTGGTATTAAAACCTGATTATGATATGGATAAAAAAAATACACTTCATTCTCTTACACATTACAGTGCTGTTGTGTTGGCAAGAATCCTTGAAAAAAACTATTCTGTTAAACCTGCAATCAAATGGCCCAATGATATACTCATTGATGGTAAGAAAATAGCTGGTATACTGGTAGAATCGGTTGTTCAGGGAAAGTGCCTTCAGGGAGTCATAGTTGGAATAGGAGTGAATCTAAACTACAGACAAAACCAATTAGAAAAAATAGACCAGCCTGCTACCTCATTGAATGTTTTGGTAAAAAAAGAAATAAGCAGGGATCAATTTTTAAAATATCTGGTCAGGGAGTTTTTTTCACAATATGAAGAATTGCTGGAAAAAGGTTTTCAGTTGATTAAAAAAGAATACATCAGCTACAGTATGTTTTTGGATAAGAACATAAAAGTTATTGTTTTTGACCAATCGTATCAGGGCATTGCCAAAAAAATTGATGATACTGGCTGCCTTGTAATGGATTGTAGGGGAGAACAAAAGATTATTAATATAGGTGATATGATATGTTGATCCAGGGTCTTATCGTTATGCTTATTGGCATGGCAACTGTTTTTTTGTTTTTGGGGATTATGGTAATACTGATGAATTCTACTGCTTTTTTTATGAAATTTTTCCCTGAAGAGAAGCATTCTGTTAGCCCTAAAACCGAACAAAAACCGGGGCTTGAAGAAATCGCAATAGCAGTTGCTGCCATTAAAAAATCAATGAAAAATTAATTCAACGGGAGTTTAAAAGGTGGCAAAAAAAGCAATAAAAGTAATGAATCTTTCTTTTAGGGATGGTTTCCAATCAATTTATGGGGCCAGGGTTTTAACCAAAGATTATTTGCCGGCAATAGAAGCTGCCCGAGAGGCAGGCTTTAATCATTTTGAAGCGGGCGGCGGAGCCATGTTCCAGTCATTGTATTTTTACTGCAATGAAGATGCCTTTAAAGCCATGGAGGCTTTCAGGGAAGCAGCCGGTCCAGAGGCCAATCTTCAAACCCTGGCCAGGGGAGTCAATGTGGTCGGCCTGGATTCACAGCCAAGGGATATAATCAGGCTTCATGCAAAACTTTTCAAAAAACATGGGATTACCACGATTAGGAACTTCGATGCATTAAATGATGTCAATAACCTTATTTATAGCGGCCAGTCCATAGTTGATGCAGGACTGAAACATGAAGTAGTCGTGACCATGATGGCGCTTCCCAGAGGATGCAAGGGCGCGCATGATGCAAAATTTTATACAGGTGTGCTAAGGAATATTTTAGATGCAGAAATCCCGTTTAGTTCTGTATGTTTTAAGGATGCCTCGGGCACTTCCACCCCTGCAATCGTTTTTGAGACAATAAAGTCAGCGCGTAAGATGTTACCTGAAGGCACACATTTGAGATTCCATACCCATGAAACAGCTGGCTGCAGTATATTGTGCCATAAGGCTGCGCTTGATGCTGGCGCTGATGGCATAGATCTTGCCATGGCCCCGGTGTCAGGGGGGACATCACATGCTGATATTGTTACCATGTGGCATGCATTAAGGGGGACCGAATATGATCTTGGCGTAGACATCGATAAAGTCCTTGAAGCTGAGATGATCTTTAAGGACTGCATGAAAGATTATTTTTTCCCTCCTGAAGCCCAGAAAGTGGAGCCGCTCATACCTTTTTCACCCATGCCGGGCGGAGCGCTTACCGCCAATACCCAGATGATGAGGGACAATAATATAATGGATAAATTTACTGACGTTATAGACGCAATGGGTGAAGTAGTAAAGAAGGGCGGATATGGTACCAGCGTAACGCCTGTTTCCCAGTTTTATTTCCAGCAGGCATTTAACAATGTAATGTTTGGGCCATGGAAAAAAATAGCAATGGGGTATGGGAAAATGGTTCTTGGCTACTATGGGAAAACACCTGTGGAACCCGACCCTGATATCGTAAGCATATCCTCCGAGCAATTAAATTTGTCCCCAACCAAAGAAATACCCATGGATATTGATGGGAGGAATCCTGAAAAAGGCATTGAGGCAGCGAAAAAAATGCTTACTGAAAATAAAATAGAAATCACCGACGAAAATATTTTTATAGCCGCTACCTGCAAGGAAAAAGGGATTGCTTTCCTGAAGGGTGAAGGAAAAGTAATGGTCAGGAAGCAAAAAAGACAGACTGAACAAAAAGCAGAAGGCTACACTGTAAGCATAGGCAATCATAAGTATTCGGTTTCTTTTGACGGAGACAATGCCATCGTAAATGGTAAAAAATACAATGTCTCTGTAAAGGAAGGGATCGAAGAGACCAAGGCATTGGTATCCGAAAAAGACGAGACAGCGGATTCTGTAACCATTAAAGCACCCATGCCCGGGTCAGTATTCAAAATATTGGTCAACGCAGGCGATGCGGTAGATGAGGGGGATGTGGTCATTATACTGGAGGCAATGAAAATGGAAATAGAAATAAAATCAGCTGTTTCCGGAACTGTTTCCTCTGTGCTTATAACCCCCGGCCAGCAGATAACCGCAGGGCAGGATTTAATTTCTATTAATTAGTCAGGAGAGTAAAATGCAGTTGACAGACGCATTACATACCATATGGAGGTCTACTGGCCTCATAAATTTTACTGTAGGCCAGATATCTATGATTGCTATAGGCCTTCTTTTGATATGGCTTGCAATAAAAAAAGGTTTCGAGCCCCTTTTGCTGCTGCCTATAGGTTTTGGCGGTATTCTGGCTAATGTCCCTATTGCAGATATTGCAGGTGCGGGTTTTCTGGGTATGATCTATGAATTTGGAATAGAGACAGCCATATTTCCGCTGTTAATATTTTTAGGCGTTGGAGCCATGACTGACTTTGGCCCTTTGATTGCCAACCCAAAAACTGCTTTACTTGGTGCTGCAGCACAGTTTGGTATTTTTTCCACGTTTTTTGGCGCTCTTCTTTTAACCAGATATCTTGGTTTTGACTTTGGCATAAAGGATGCCGCCTCGATTGGGATCATAGGAGGCGCTGATGGCCCTACTGCAATATTCATTGCCTCAAAATTATCTCCAAATCTATTGGGGGCTATTGCTGTTGCTGCTTATTCATATATGGCATTGGTACCCATCATACAGCCGCCTATCATGAGATTATTTACCACAAAGCATGAAAGAATCATAAAAATGAAACAGCTCAGGCATGTTTCTAAAAGAGAAAAGATTTTTTTTCCAATATTGATCTTTCTTTTGTGTGTTATATTGTTGCCGGATGCAACACCGCTTATAGGAATGCTCATGTTTGGAAACCTGCTAAAAGAATGTGCAGTGGTTGATCGCCTTTCAAAAACTGCCCAGAATGAGCTTATCAATATAGTTACTATACTCCTCGGACTTGCTATTGGATCAAGGCTGCAGGCTGATAAATTTTTGACTGTGGAGACACTTGGAATTATCCTATTGGGCCTTTTTGCTTTTTCCATAGGCACAGCTTCAGGTGTAATACTGGCAAAAATTATGAATTTGCTGTCCAAGGATAAAATTAACCCTCTCATTGGAGCTGCTGGAGTTTCTGCAGTTCCAATGGCTGCAAGGGTGGCTAGCAAGATTGGGCTGCAGGAAAATTCTGATAATTATATGCTTATGCATGCTATGGGTCCCAATGTGGCAGGCGTAATAGGTTCAGCAGCTGCTGCAGGGGTATTGCTTGCACTCCTGGCATAAGCCTATGTTGGCACTAAAGGTTCCCATTGCCTTTATTTCAGCCTTTATTTATTCTTTGGAAATGAAGAATACTTAGGGCATAGGGAAGCCAATGAAGGCGTTACATTCGTTTATAATACTTAAAAGATTTGCTTTAAAAGAACAAGGTATAGTATTGAAAATACTTAGATTTACGCAAAAAGTATTTTTCAATTGCAGATAGCATAGTAACATTACGGAGGAA
>PWYO01000345.1 GCA_003567835.1 Actinomycetota bacterium
GGTAGGCAAAATCATCCACCAGCCGCCACAGTCCAAATACGCAAAGGCCCATGATTGCTGCAGCCAGCATCATCTTGGCATAGGAAAAAATGATCCGCCTGCCCCCCAAGTGTCCAACTTTTTTTCTTAGTATAATCAGAAGTATCACTGTATTACATAATGCAACAAGTGCCGTGGATAATGCAAGCCCCCCTACATCCAAATACTGAACCAGCAGCCAGTTCAGCAGAAAGTTAACCCCGATAGACACAGCTGCCACCTTTAAGGGGGTCACCACATTTTTAAAGGAATAAAAAATACGGTTTAGGATCATCAGCAGGCCGAAAAAGATCAAGCCCAAGCTGTGAAAAATCAAGATAAAAGCCACTTTCCGGGTATCCTCAGGCAAAAACATGCGGTGTTCGAATAAAACCTTGATGATGGGATAGCTCAGTATTGCCAGGCCCACCGTGGCAGGAAGCATCATGTAGCCGATCTCACGGACCCCCAAAGAAAAGCTCTTTTTGAGGCCCTGGATGTCATCGGAGGCTGCCTGCCTGGAAAAAAGAGGATAAAGCACAGTGACCACAGCCACCGTAAATACACCCAGAGGCAGATTTGCCACCCTCCAGGAAAGGGTAAGGGCAGTGGTGTTTCCCGGACCCAGGTTTAAGGCAAAAAAGTAGTCTACGCTGTTGTTCAGCTGCACAGCGCCCAGGCTCAGCAGTATGGGCACCATCAATGCAAACATCTCCCTTACCGCCTTATGCTTAAAATCAATGCCCAGCCTGTACCGCAGCCCGGATACCCTCAGCTGGGGGACCTGTACCAAAAGATGCATCACCGAGCCTGCCATGGCCCCAATGGCCATGGAAACGATGCCCAGCTGCCTGGAAAGCAGGACCACAAACCCCACTGTGGCAATATTCATCACCAGAGGCGCAAACGCGGGCAGCGTAAACAGGTTGTGGGCATTGAGTATGCCTGTGGCCAGCCCGGAAAGGCTTAAGGTAACCATGGAAAAAATCATAATCCTGCTCATAAGCACAAAGTTTGCCACATCCAGCTGCTGGTTGGCAATATGGGCAAGCAGCTGGCCGATCTGGGGTGATAATACAAAAATGACCACAGCCAGAAAGGAAAAGACCAGGGCCATGATGCTGCCTACTGAGTTTACAAAGGCGCGCATCTGCTCCCTCTGGTTTTTCTTAAGATATGCCGAATAAATGGGTATGAATGCAGCCACAATCAAGGATTCAGCAAAAAGGACCTTAAACAAATTGGGTATAAAATAAGCCCAGGTGAAGGCATCTGTTTCCAGGGTTATACCAAAATAGCCGGCCATAACCTGGTCCCTGACCAGCCCGCTTACCTTGGAAAGCATAATGGCCAGGGTAACCACCAGTGTGGCCCCAAATATTTTGTTCCTGGAAACAAAACCGTCTTTCTGCATCACATTCCTATTGCTATAATAAAGAGAGAATTATATCATTTAAGTTTACTAAATTATAATATTTTTCAATTTTGGTAAAAAGTGCTAAAATGACTGTTTGAAATTGAGACTGGAAAGGAAAAAAATAACCATGCCCAATATTAAGTCACAGAAAAAAAGAGACAGACAGAATAAAACGAGGACCCTTAGAAATAGAGCCCTGAAGAGCAAAATTAAGCAAACCTATAAACAGTTTTTGCAGTCTGTAGAAGCCAAGGATGCCCAAGAGGCCCAAAAGAATATGAGCCTGCTTTACAAGGCACTGGATAAAGCTGCCAAAAGGAATTTGATCCATGCCAATTTTGTCGCCAACAGGAAGTCGGGCGCTGCCAAAAAACTGTCCGCCATTCAGTCTTAGGCGGAAGTTATCTCCGAGATTAAGGACACCATCAGGTTTTTGGGCTGATTGGTATCTCTTAGATCCAAATCATATTGGTTGAGAATGCCCATGATGCGGACCATTTCATGGATTTGGTATCCTTCACTAAACTGCTTGTATTTCTTTAAAATCTTATCGACCAAAAAAGGCGGCGCATGGGTGTTTGCCTTGATGTATGCTGCCGCCTGCTGGTCTAGGCCATATTTGTAATACAGCATGGCTTTAAAACAGCGGTGTATTAAGGTAACTGCCCCAACCAAGGGCCATTTTTCTTCCAGCACCGAACGGAGCGCTCTCAATGCGCCGTTTTTGTCTCTTTTCCCCAAATAATCCACCAGGTCAAATACCCGGAGATGGTAAACCCTGGGAACCAGACGGTTTACTTCCACAGCGCCGATTTTTTTCTCTTTTTTGCCCCAGGCATACAGGTCAATTTTTTGATAGGCATCCTTTACCTGGTCCAGTTGCCCGCCCGTGTTCTCCAGAAAGATTTCCAGGGCATTGCCGGTAAACTGTATCCGGTCTGCATCCGCTCTTTTTTTGAGCCACCGGCGGATACTGTCTGCGCTGGGCGCTCTGATATTTTTTATGGTCCCCACTGACTTCACTGCTTTTAAAAATTTTGCAGCCATCTTTTCTTTGGAAGCTGTGAGTACCAAAAAAACATCGGGGCCCAGGTTTTCAACATCTGCAGCCAGCAGGTTGAGCAATGCAGCAGGGTAGCCGTCTACATGCTTCATCACCAACACTTTCCGTTCAGAGAAAAAGGAAGGTGTCCTTAGAAAATTGATAATTTCGGACTCTTCCACTTCTTCCGGGCTGCTGTAAACCCTGAGATCGGTGTCTGTATTGATTTTGCCTGAAACCTTTTTTAAAATTTCAGTAATTTTCTCATCCAGCACTGCATTGTTCCTGCATACATACAAAATGCAGGGCTTGGCATTACTTTTGCCCATGCCTGTCCCTCACTTTTAGGTATCGGTATAATAATAACAATAAAAAGAATAAAAGCACATAATAGATGACCACCGCCTGGACTGGAAAATTCTCAAAATGCATTTTGGTAAAATCCAGTTTGTTTATATAATGGGCAGCGCCGCTGATATAGGCAAAAAATGGCCGGGTCAGCACCAGCAGGGCTCCCAGGGGAGGCCAGACCAGAATCAGGGCTGAAATGGAAAATAGCAAAATCATCAATACATAAAATACCGGCATAACCACCAGGTTGGAAGGCACTGCAGCCCATGAATACATGCCAAAGAAATAGGCATTGAGGGGCAGCGTTGCCATACCTATGGAAAAGGAAATCACCGCAATATCCAGAAAATAGTTCTTTGGCCAGTTTAAAAGCCCTTTTAGCATGGGGGCTATAAAAATAATGGCAAAAAAGGAGACAAAAGAGAGCCAAAAGCCCACATCTGCTATATATGACGGCAAAGCCAGCAGCAAAAAAGCAAAGGTAGCAAACAGGATATCGCTGATGCGATACTGCCTGCCCCAGGTCCGGGCAAGCATGATCATCAGCATCATGGATGATGCCCTGAGCAAGCTGGCTTTAAGCCCCACCATCGCATTGAAAGCCAGCAGTATGGCCAAAAGAATCAATAACACCAGCCACCCCGGGCGCTTGCGGAACACATGCATCAGAAAAAAAGCCAGAAGTGAAATATGCAGACCTGAAATGGCCAGCAGGTGGTAGATCCCTGCGCCTTTGAAATCATAAACCATGGCCCCGGGTAAGGCCGCACGGTTGCCCAGCACCAATGCTTTGCATAGCGGCGCAAAATTACGGTCAAGGTGTTTGCGGTAGGTGTCCCTTAAACAGGCATAAAGGGTTTGCCGAATGCCATATAAAGGGCTCAACAGACCCTTGCCCTCTGCAGGGCTGATTTTTTGAACAGCCACCGCTCCGCTTTGCACAGCCGCAGAAACAGTGACCGAATCATCCCTTTGCAGGTGCATGCTGCTGGGGGCACTGATTTCTATTTCTTCTCTGTATGCATAGGCGCTGTTTTCTGATGCAATATTGTATATGCTTAGGGTAAAATACTGCTGCTGCCCATATGTTTGGGGGTGGGTGGCCACCCTTCCGGTCAATAGGACTTCCTGGTTTTCCAGCTGGCCCAGAATATCCGGTGTTTGGGCAAAACCAAACCGAAGCATGCCCAGTATCACAAACAGCAAAAAGGAGGCTGCCAGAAAAGCCCTGTGCCTGTTTTTTCCAACCAGCCTGACCGTAAAAATTACCCCAGCGGCTGCAGCTGCCAGCACAGGAAGCAGAAAAGAGAGGCCGGTACCGTATGTCTGGGCCCATAAGATGCCCACAGCGGCACCTGCTGCCCACCACAGCGCATGGCCTCCTATACGGATATGAGATCCTTTATTTCTGAAAATTTTTTTTCACCGATGCCCCATACTTTTTGGATATCCTGGATGCTTGTAAACGGCCCTTCGCTGTCTCTGTGCTGGATGATATTTTGGGCGGTTGCCGGCCCAACGCCGGGCAGGGTTTCTAAAACCTGCTGGCTGGCAGTATTGATATTGACCAGGCCGCTTTGGTCTGTTTGTTCAATGTGTTTTTTGCCAGGGACCAAAATCTTTTCCTCATCGACAACCCTGCGGGCAAGATTGAGCGATTCCAGGACTGCCTCCGGGCCCGGGCCCCCGGCGAGCGCCAATGCATCCGAGACCCTTGATTCCGGGTCCAGGGCGTATACCCCGGGCCGGACAACCTCGCCGCAAACATACACCTTGACCAGTTCTTTTGGCTGCGCGCTGGAACTGTCATCATAATAGCTTTCCAGTACATTATCTCTGACTTGTACATCTGCGCGCATCTTCATATACAGGCCAAAAAAGATGATTAAAAGTACGGCCATAAAAGCCAAAACAGCCCAATAAAAATGCCTGTCCCTGCGGTATTTGATGCTTCCTATGCGCAGCAGGAGCTTTTGAACTTTTTCTTTTAATATTTGCACATTTACATATTAGCATAAATAATTAAAAAAACAACACGCCTTTTGCCAAACTGTCCCCTCGGTGCCTCCATAGTAAAAACCCCTGCTGCATGCATTTTGGTTCGAGATTGGCTGCAGCAAAGGCAGATATGTTCTCAAAGGGCCTTCCAGGTTATGGGTCCTTTTATCATCCTTGACTTACAGGTCCATTGGGGGACATAATAAGCAAAAAAGGAGTTCGCCATGGCAAAGAACATTATATTGCTGCTGGAAGACCAGTTTCGAGATGAAGAAGCGGTTTACCCCTATTACCGTTTTCTGGAAGCAGGGTATGAAGTGGTTACCGTAGGGCCAGAGAAAGGTAAAACCTATACCGGTAAATTCGGGCTGCCTATGGCTGCAGAAAAGACCGCTCAGGAGATTGATCTGGACCAAGTGGCTGCAGTGGTTGTGCCCGGAGGCAATGCGCCGGATAAGATGCGCATCAACCAGGATATGGTCAAATTGGTAAAAGATGCCTTTGATGCCTGCAAAATCATTGCCGCCATATGTCATGGAGGATGGATGCTGGTGGAAGCAGACATCATCCGGGACAAAAAAGTGACCGGCTATAAGGCCATAGCCACAGACCTGAAAAATGCAGGGGGCCGGTATGAAGACCGTGAAGTGGTCGTGGACAACAATATCATAACCTCCAGGAAGCCGGAGGATTTGCCTGCTTTCTGCCGTTCTACGCTGGAGATGATCAAGGCCTATGATAAGCAGTAACACCTTTTTTTATCGGCTTGCGTCACTTTGACGCCAACAAAGGGCATGTTTTTTAATGGATCCTGGTACGGCAATGCATGTATTGGGGCCTTGGTTCGGTAAATCAGAAAATTTTTGTAGATTTGTTGCCCGTTAAATGATATAAATATACCTAATAATTTTATCAAAATTTTATGCAATGCATATTTTGATAAAGCAAAAGACTGGTTTTTCAGGTAAAAGTATCCATGACAGGAAAAGCAAAACAAAAAAATGGACCGTGTTTTTGCTCAAGCCTTTCAAAAAAAACCTTATGCCGCCTACCTTTATCAAGTCTAATGAGAAACCCATAATCAAAAGGAGTCTTTATGAGCCAAAAAAAGAAAAAGGTGATACCGGTTATATCTGTGCAGGGGCAGAATTGCACCGGTTGCATAACCTCAACGCTATGTTCGGAATACCCCGCCATCAAGAACATCGTCCTATCCGATATCATCCCTGGTGTAAAGCTTGATTTTGTATTCCATCCCAATTTGATGACCGCCAGCGGAAATCTGGCTGTGGAAATGCTGGAAGAGGCCCAGAAGCAGAAAGATTATGTGCTTATCGTAGACGGGGCCATCCCCGCAAAGGGCAATGGAGCCTATTGCGCCACCGGAGAAAAGGACGGCAAAAAATACACCA
>PWYO01000225.1 GCA_003567835.1 Actinomycetota bacterium
CTTCTACCATAGTTTGGATGTCTCTGAAATCAGTTCATTTCTTATCATATCATTTTTCAATCCCTGTTTGGCTTTTTTCAGGCTTTTAAGGCCCCAGGCCCTTGAAGCGGTGACCGAGAAATTGCTGTCTTTGCAGCAGACCCTGCCTTTGAGCAGCAGTTCAGGATAAGCCAGCACCTCTTTTTTGTTTTGCGTATAAGCGCGGGGGAAAAAGACCGCTTCATACATCCCTCCGTGGTCTTCCAGGGTACAGAACAGCATCTGGTTTCCATTCCTGTCTGTTTCTTGTCTCCGGTTTATCACCCTTCCTGCACAGAGCACATCTCCGGGGCGGAAATTGCTGCTGTCGGTTACATCCAGCCCTGCCAGCTCCCTGCGGTAGAAAGCCAGGGGGCTTGCGCTTACCTCAAAGCCAAGGATCTTTTTTTCTGCATCCAGTTTTTCTTCCAGGCTAAAATCGGCAATGGCACCCAGATCAGGCCGGCTGTCTCCTTTTTCCAGATGCCAGAAATAGATCAGCAGCTTTCTGCGGTTGGCTGCGGCAAAATCAAAAGCACCGGCCTTAATCAGGTTCTCTACGGCAGCCCTGCTCAACCGGCTCTGAAAACACCTACGGTAAAACTGGGTGAAGTTTTTAAAATCGCCGCCCCGCTCCCTTTCTTTGCATATGCTGCCCACCCGTGCAGGACCCAGCCCCTTTACCTGCACCAGGGGCACCCGGATGCATTGTTCCTGCTGGGCTGTAAACAGAAACCCGTTTAAGTTGATGCAGGGGCACTTGATGCCTATGCCCATCCTCCTGGCCTCCTGTATGTACTGGGCAGGGGGATAGTATCCTGCGCCATTGCTTAACACCGCTGCCAGAAACCGGGCGGGGAAGTGGGTTTTGAGATAACAGGCGGCATAGCTTATGCGGGCGTAGGCCGATGCATGGGCTTTGAGGAAACCGTAGCTTGCAAACTTGGCTATACGGCTGAAAACCGCTTGGGCAAACTGTATCTGATGGCCCTTTTTTTGCGCGCCCCGGATAAACCGCTGCTTCTGTTCTTTCATCTGCTGCGGGGACCTTTTGGTCATGGCTTTTCGAAGCAGGTCTGCTTCCCCATAGGAGTAGCCGGCAATGCTGCGGGCAATGCGCATCACCTGTTCCTGATAGAGGATGACCCCGTATGTTTCTTCCAGGAGGGGCTTTAGGCTGGGATGCATATAGACATCTTTTTTGCCCAGTTTCCGGTCAATCAATGTGTCTACCATCCCTGACTGCTGGGGGCCGGGGCGGTACAGGGACAGCAGCAGGGTGATATCCTCCAGGCTGGCGGGCCTTATTTTGCGCATCAGGTTCCTGATGCCTGTGCTTTCAAGCTGAAAAACGCCCAGGGTCCTGCCTTCCCGCATCATGGCAAAGGTCCGGGGATCGTCATCGCGGATCTTTTTTATATCCCAGGATTTGCCATGCTGGCTCAGGCTGTCGGATACTTCTGCGATCAGGGTCAGGGAAAGGGAGTTTATAAGGTCTATTTTCAGTATGCCCAGGGCTTCTATGCTGTCCATATCATACTGGCTCATGATCTTGCCCTGCTCGGAGCGCATAAGGGGGATCGTTTCATCCAGGGGGCTTGCGCTTACCACAATGGCCGAAGGATGGGTGCCCACATGCCTGATGATGCCTGACAGCTTCGAAGAGAGCCGGAGCAGATCACGGTTTCCGGACCGGGGGAACGGCTTTTCATAGGCTGCCTGTTCCAGAAGGCCGTCGGTCTCCTGTTTGGGGCAGTTGAGCACCCTTGACGATTCTCTTACAGCCCCTTTTCGCTTTAGGGTGGAAAAGGAGCAAACCCTGCCCACATTTTTCTCCCCGTAACGGGACTGAACATAAGCCAGCACATCTTCCCGTCTTTTATGGGCAATATCCATGTCGATGTCCGGAGGCTGTTTTCTTTCCGCATGGAGGAACCGTTCAAAATAAAGGTTGTTTTTAACCGGATCCACATCGGATATGCCCAGCACATAGGAAACCAGGCTTCCTGCAGCAGAACCCTTGCCGCAAATGGGTATGTGGTTTTTGCGGGCAAAGCGGGCGATATCCCAGACCACCAGAAAATAGCCGGAGTAGCGCATGGCACCAATGGTATCAAGTTCTTTTTTAAGCCTGCGGTACAGGGCCGGCGCGGGGCTGCTGTACCTTTTGCCAAGCCCCAGCAGGCACAGCTTTTCCAGATACTGCTGCTGGCTCATTGAACAAGGCACTTCAAAGCGGGGAATGTGCAGGCCGCCCAGGGCAAGCTTGAGCCGGCAAGCTTGGGCAATGGCCCCAGTATGGGACAGGGCCCAAGGGATATCCCCAAACAGGCTTTCCATCTCTTGGGCCGATTTGAGGTAATGCTGGCTGTTTTGTGCCGGCTTTAGGGGATCTGATTTGCCGGACATGGATTTTAGCTTGCACAGGGCCTGGTAGGCGCCATAGTCTTGGGGGCTGGTAAAATGGACATCATTGGCCGCTGCCAGGGGCACCCCGTTTTTTTGGCTGAACTGTATGATTGTCTCAGACAGGCAGCCCTGCTGGGAGCACTTTTTGGGATACCGCTGCACTTCCATGTAGAAACGGGATCCGAATCCCTTCCGGTAGATGGACAGCGCCTTTTGGGCATCTTGGTATCTGCCCTTTGCCAGCAGGGAAGAGAGATGCCCCTGGCGGGCACAGCTTAAGGCAATCAGGCCCTGGCAGTTTTTGAAAACAAGATGCAGGTCCAGGGAAGGGAAGGGGGTCTTCTTTTGAAGATGGGAAGCAGAGACCATCCGACAGAGATTGCTGTAGCCGGCTGCATTGGTGCATAACAGCACCAGGCTGTAGGGCTGATGCTCCCACAGGGTGCATATCTGACAGCCCAGCAGAGGCTTGATGCCCCTGGCTCTGGCTTTTTTGTAAAATGCCGCAGCCCCGTGCATAACATATTTGTCGGTGAGGGCCAGTGCCTGAAAGCCCATCCTGGATGCAGCATCCACCAGACCGTCAATGCTGATGGTGGATTCAAGCATGCTGTACTGGCTGTGCACATGGATGTGGCAGAACATGAAACCTCCTTAGAGTATCCGGTACAGGGAAAGCACTTTCCCCTGAATGCTGACATCTCCGCGGACCCGGATGGTTTCATAGTCTGGATTGGAAGGCCGAAGCTCCAGGGTTTCCTGTGTCCGGTATAGCCTTTTTACGGTGGCCTGGCCTTCTATGAGGGCCACCACGATTTCCCCGTTTTCTGCTGTATTCTGGGCTTTTACCAGGATGATGTCTCCGTCCTGTATATGATCGCCGGTCATGCTGTCTCCTGTAACTTTTAAGGCAAAATCAATCTTCCTGTTTCTGGGATCCGGGGCCAGGTCCAGGTACTGCTCGATGTTCTGTTCAGCCAGAACGGGCAGCCCTGCAGCAATCCTTCCCAGCAGGGGCACCTTGAGCATGCCTTCTTTTTGTATAAGCCCCCTGGGCCCATAGGCTTTGGGCAAAAGCTTGATGGATCTGGGCAAATTGCTTTTGTGCAGGTAACCTTTTTTCTGCAGGGCTTTGACATGGTCACTGGCGGCCCGGGGAGAGGCAAAGCCATGGGCGCCGGCAATCTCTCTTATAGTGGGAGGATAGCCGTTTTCAGCAATAAAGCGGTGTATGTTTTCCAATATTTCTTTTTGTCTGGCAGTCAGTTTCCTCATGCGTTTCCTCGCTTATAATCATAGCTCTATTATAGCCAATACCTATACATATGTATAGTATTTTAACCTTTTTTCACCTTGACATATGGTTTTGGGAGGCTATAATCACTGGCTTTGAAAGCACAAAACCAATAATATGCACTTTTTTGTTAATGGAAAAAAAGAGGTAGAGCGGAAACAATGAAAAAATATAACATGATTATCAACATATTGTTTTGGACACTGATTACGTTTATAAGCTTTGTGGCGGTGATGTCGGTGACCACACCGGAACAGGTGGCCGGGGCACTGATGGTCAGACAGCAAAAACAACATACAGAGACCCAAACCGTCAAGGAGCCCATGGTGGTCAGTGTGCAAAAGGATGTGGAGTGGTTTTATTTTGAAGCCACGGGCTACAGTGCAAATGACCCTGCCCAGGGAACCGATGACACCACCTATACCGGCCTGGAAGCAGAAGAAGGGATGGTGGCTGTGGATCCAGAGGTCATCCCCCTGGGAACAGAGATTGTCATCAAAGATATAGGCACCTTTGTCGCCGAAGATATTGGGGGCAAGATCAAGGGCAACCGCATCGACATATTTTTTGACTCCAAGCAGGATGCCCAGGCTTTCGGCAGAGAAGGGGTGTGGGTCAAAATAAAAGACCAGGATGTGCACATCGCCCAGTCTCTTCCCTGATTACTGGTTTTGGCTGATGATATCCTGAATGTGGCCGTATAGTTTCTTTGCTTCTTTTTTGCTGATTTTGGATATGGTAAAGGTCTTTTTTTTGCTGGAAACGGTGATGGCGGCCTGGCGAAGCCCTTCTTTTAGCTGCACGTCGGTGATATAGGGATGGGTGGCAATAAACTGCTTGTCTACGGATATATTGGAGTAGAAGCCAAAGAACAGTTTTTTGTCGGTAAGTATGAGTTTGCCTTCCACAGTTTTATCCAGCAGGCCCTTGGCTGCATGGATGACTTTTTCATCGGGGCCTAAAAAAACAAAATATTTCTCGGTGCTGTCTATGCTCATCTTTTCTCCATCCTTTTTCTAAAAATAAAACAGATGTCATTATATAAAATGATGGCATGAAAATCCAGGACAGCCTTTGCCCATGCTTTTCCAGGCTTAAAAACCGGGCGGCCGGCGAAGACCGCATCCCTATGTGAAGGTCCAGGCAAAAGGCTAGGGGCGGCAAGGCTAAATTTTATTTGAAAAAAAAAGCAATTCTTTTACAATAGATAAAATATTGAAAAAAAACAGTAAGGGCAATGTATGAAATACAAAAAATATTTGATCTATGTGGGCATTCCTGTGGTTGCGGCAGCCATAGGACTGGCTCTTTTTTTTACGCTGGGCCAAAGGCCCCAAAAAGAGCAGCTGGATACGGTGGTTTCTACCCCGGTCATCGAAGAGGCTGAAAAAGAGGAGCCTGAACCGGCGCCTGAACCAGAAGAAGAAAAAATCGAGAACCTGTATATCAGCAGTTCGGAGACCTTTGACCCTTATTCTTTTATTTGCCCCCAGGGCTGGACCCTTACCGAGCATGATGATGGTTTTAGGGTTCTGGCCAAAGGAGAAGACCAGGCAGTGATGGTTATGGTGGAAGCCGTTGCAGACCTGGAGGACATGCAGCCGGACCAGATTGCCCAAAAATATATGGGGATTGCCCCTGAGCTGGACCCGGTGGAGACACTGGAACAGGATTTTGACTGGGGTCAGGAGCCTTCCATGCTCTACGGTTACCGGTTTGAAAGCGGACTGAATCCTGACCAGGACCAGGTGGATCTGCTGAGCTGGCAGGAGCGGGAGGGATACCTTTATATGGTAAAATACATGGCCAATGGACTCAGCCTGGACCAGGCGGTAGACAATTTTGCCGATTTTGCTTCTACCTTTCGCTGGGAGGCCCAACAGGAAGCCACCGTTGAGAAGAGCAGCAGCAATGCCATCAATATCCTTATATTGGGCGATGACAGTTTTCATGACCGTGCGGGAGGCAGGGTAAGCGCAAGGACGGATATCAATATACTTCTGCATATCAACCTGGACCACTGGGATGCCACCATTGTGACCATTCCCAGGGACCTGTGGGTGCCCATTCCCGGCTACAGGGACAATAAGTTCCTTGCCGCCCATGCCTTGGGGGGACCCCAGCTGACCGTAGAAACCTTTGAGCTCTTCTCAGGGGTGGAAATCGACAGTTATATCATCACCGACATGTGCGGGTTTATCGAGCTTATTGATTTTTTAGGCGGGGTCACTGTGGAGGTTGAAGAAGATCTGGCTGACGGTTTTTCGGGATGCTACCTGGACCAGGGGGTGCATCACCTGGACGGAGAACAGGCTCTGGCCCTGAGCAGAAACAGGCAGCGGCCCGGCGGGGCATTTGCCCGGGAGGAAGAATCTGCCAAAATGATTGTAGCCCTCTATGATCAGAAAACC
>PWYO01000096.1 GCA_003567835.1 Actinomycetota bacterium
ATGTTTATGCGGTACATCCGTCTGCTTCCTCTATTGCTTTTACCATGTCCAGGGCCTTCCTGGTAGGACCCACATCATGGACTCTGAATATGTCTGCACCTTTCAGGTACCCGTACAATGCTGCAGCAATGCTGGGCTCCAGCCTCTCTTGGGCAGCCAGCCCCAGGGTTTTTTCAATAAATGACTTTCTTGAAGCCCCTAAAAGCAAGGGATGGCCCATGGTACTAAATTCCCTTAATTTTTTAATCAGCTGAAGATTGTGCTGGACGGTTTTGCCAAAACCTATTCCGGGGTCAATGACCACACTTGAGGGATGGATGCCGGAATTTACTGCATTTTCTACAGCGGCATAAAGCCAGTCATATACTTCTTCTACCACATTGCCATAAACCGGATTTTTCTGCATATCTTTGGGGGTCCCTTTTATATGCATCAGCACCACCCCTGCCCCGCTTTGGGCAACAAGTTCTGCCATTTGCCGGTCAAAAGTCAAGGCACTGATGTCATTGATGATATCTGCCCCTGCCTCCAGGGCCAAGCTGGCAACCTGGGCACGGTACGTATCAACGGAAACCAGCACATCGCAGCACCTTTTGATATTTTCAATGACAGGAACCGTCCTGGAGATCTCCTCTTGCAGGCTGACCGGATCTGAGCCGGGCCTGGTGGACATGCCTCCTACATCAATCATATCCGCACCCTGGGCTATCATCTCCTCTGCCCTCCGCTGCGCGGCCTCCCGGCTGAAATGTTTTCCCCCGTCAAAAAATGAATCCGGCGTGACATTCAAAATCCCCATGATTAAAAATCTGCCTCCGAGATCAATCCGGGCATCCCTGGCTTGGAGGATTTTTTTGTCGCTTTCCAAATTTTTTATGAAGTCAGAAAGCTGGGCGGATAGTTTTTTTAACCCGAAAGGCTGCATCTTTATTTTGCTTACGAGGCTTTTTAGCACCGGTTCGGTTGCCAGAAGAATGGCGTCAATGGTTCCTTCTTTTTGGATCAGGGCATTCCTTGAAGTTGCCACCTCTGCGCCCCGGGCCAGTGCTTCCTGCTTTAAAATATTGACAGCCACCGGGCTCATGTCCTTTATTTTGAGGGCCAGAGGCTTGGTTTTGGGGGACATGATCTTTGACCCTGCAGCTGTAACCCCTATTTGCTTAAAAGCCTGACAGGCATCATTGAACCCGCTAAGATCCAAAGCCCTTATTTTATAACCCAAGTTATGCTCCTATTTGCTATTGCCCATCAAAGACATCACTTCTGCACGGGTGGCTTGATTGTTTCTGAATATACCCCTTACCGCCGAAGTCACTGTCTTGGTATCCGGTTTTTTTACGCCCCGCATGCTCATGCACAGATGTTCGGCCTCAACAATAACCATAACGCCGCGGGGTTCTATGGTTTTCATAATGGTATTGGCCACAATACTGGTAAGCCTTTCCTGTACTTGGGGCCTTTTGGCTACCGTATCCAAGACCCTGGTGATCTTGCTCAGCCCCACAATTTTGCCGGTCCTGTTGGGCACATAGGCAATATGGGCCCTGCCCACAAAAGGTACCAGGTGATGTTCGCAAACAGAATAGAAAGGGATATCCTTTACCATAATGATCTCATCATGGCTCTCATCAAACATGGGGCCCAAAACATCAGCCGGATTTGTGCCCAGCCCGCTGAATATTTCTGCATACATCTCCGCCACTCTCCTGGGTGTGCCCCGAAGCCCTTCGCGGCCAAGATCCTCTCCGATCCCTTTTAATATTAAGCGAACACCCTCTTCGATCATCTTTTTATCCACTGTGCTGCTCCCAGCCTAAAATTTGAAAAATACAGTAGGTCTATTATAGAAGATAATGGCCAAAATGATAAAAAATATTTTAATTCGCTCTATGCTGTTTCAGTTTCTGCATATAAAAATCACTGTTTTGCCGCATCAAGTCCATGATTTTCAGATTGTAGGGGCATTTTTCTTCACACCGGCCACACCGGGTACACTGGTCGAGTTTTTCCAGCTCCCTGGTCCTTTGGGGATCAAGAAACTGGTCAATGGACAGCTGGCCATAGTAAACCTTGGTAAAATTAAATTCATAGATATTCAATCCTTGGGGGCAAGGCATGCAGTACCTGCAGCCCCGGCAAAATTTTGGTCCCAGCCTTTTTCTTATTTCTGCAATCTTTTTCCAGTCCCCGCTGCTCATTGGCCGCCGGTCATTCATATGCTTGATGTTTTGGTCAAGCTCGTTTACACATTCGGTCCCAATAACCGGAATAACCTGGGGAAACTGCTGGATATACCGCAAAGCCAGGCCCACATCACCGATCCGTCCTCCGCCCAAGGGTTTCATGCCCATGATGCCTATATGATTTCTCACCAGCCTTTTGTAAACCAGAGGTTGGGTAAACTCAACCGAGACAAAGTTTACAGGCATCAATATGGCTGAAAAATCTGGAAATTGGTCATACTTGTCTATGATATCCGGGCTATGGCATGAAAAACCAATATGCCTTATTTTGCCCCGCTTTTTCTGCGCAAGCAAAGCATCCAATACCCCATTTTGGACCAGCTTTTCATATTTTTGGCTGCGGGACAGGTCATGGCACATAAAAATGTCAATATAATCGGTGCCCAGCCGCAAAAGGCTGGAATCCAGCTGGTTTAAAAATTCCTTCCGGTCCGTATGATATGATTTGGTGCAGATAATCAGCTGATCCCTGATGCCCCTGATCGCTTTGCCCAGGAGATGTTCGCTATGAGGATAATTATGAGCGGTATCAATCAGGTTGATGCCTCTGTCATGGGCTTCTTTTACCAGGGAAACGGCCTGCTTTGGCGCCAGGCGGGCAAACTGCAGGGCTCCAAATCCCATCTCAGATACCTTAAGCCCTGTTTTGCCCAGTTTTTTGTATCTCACTCCTGTTTGCTCTCTTGACTTACTTTTTTCTGGCTTTTAACATCGGAGAGCAGCTCCAGCACGTCCTGGCGGTGCAAGGTCTCTTTCTCGATTAGTTCATTGCTGAGCTTGGCCAACGCTTCACTGTTTTCAGTGATAATTTTTTTGGCCATATGATAGCAATCTGTGATAATACCATGCACTTCTTCATCAATCAGTGAAGCCACCTTGTCGCTGTAATGGGGTTTGCTGGTAATATCCCGGCCTAAAAATACTTCATCTTCTGATTCCCCTTTAAAGGTTAGGGGCCCCAGCTTTTCGCTCATACCGAATTCGGTAACCATCTTTCTTGCCAGCTTGGTGGCCCTGTCCAGATCATTCTGTGCCCCTGAGGTAATATCATCAAAATTGAGTTCTTCGGAAACCCTTCCCCCCAAAAGCTGGGTGATATTGTCTAAAAGCTCCCTTTTGGATTTTAAAAATCTGTCCCCTTCGGGAAGCGCCATCACATAGCCCAGCGCCCGGCCCCTAGAGATAATGGAGATCTTGTGTATGGGATCTGTGTTAGGCAGAACATAAGAAAGCATTGCATGCCCTGATTCATGGAAAGCAATAATCCTTTTTTCCTTTTCGCTGATTACCCTGTTTTTCTTTTCGGGCCCGGCTATGACTCTCTCAACCGCTTCTTCAACTTCCAGCATGCTCAGCTTCTTTTTATTCCGCCTGGCTGCCAGAAGCGAAGCCTCATTAAACAGGTTTTCCAGATCAGCTCCGGTAAATCCGGGGGTTTGCTTGGCAATGGTCTCCAGATTGATATCATTGTCCAATGGCTTATTTTTAGAATGTATTTTAAGAATTTCTTCCCTTCCCCGCAGGTCAGGCCTGTCTACCACAATCTGCCTGTCAAACCGCCCGGGCCTTAAAAGTGCAGGGTCCAGAATATCCGGCCGATTGGTGGCAGCAATTAAAATAACCGTGCTGTCTTTGTCAAAACCGTCCATCTCTACCAGCAGCTGGTTTAAGGTCTGCTCCCTTTCATCATGGCCGCCGCCAAGCCCAGCGCCCCTGTGCCTGCCCACAGCATCAATTTCATCCATGAATATAATGGAAGGCTGACTGGCTTTGGCCTGGGCAAAAAGATCCCGAACCCTGGAAGCACCAACCCCCACAAACATTTCCACAAATTCCGAGCCGCTGATGGAAAAGAAAGGCACACCGGCTTCACCGGCCACTGCCCGGGCCAGCAATGTCTTGCCGGTACCCGGCGGGCCAAAAAGAAGAACCCCTTTGGGGATCTTGGCCCCGATAGACTTAAACTTTCCAGGATTTTCCAAAAATGCTTCTACTTCCCGAAGCTCTTCGACCGCTTCATCCGCACCGGCCACATCCTTGAAAGTAACCCTCTGCTTGCCTTTACTGGCAAGCCTGGCCTTGCTTTTACCAAATTGAAGCACTTTGGAGCCGCCCCCCTGCATCTGGTTCATCATAAAGAAAATCAGTCCGAAAATTAAAAGGAAAGGCAGGGCCCCTACCAGGATCTGAATCCACATAGACTGCCTCTGGTTGTCCACCCGGAAGGGCACGTCTTCTTCTAAAAGCAGCTGGGACACATCATAGGTTTCCAGAAAGGAGACCGTAAACAAGGTTCCGTCCCTTAGCTCACCCTCAATGATTTTATCTTCCCCTTTTACGATAAGGGGGACATCGGTGTTGATATTGTCCGCCTCAACCTCGGCTATAAATTCATTCATGGAAAACTCCTGCACTTCATCGGTAAAGAACAAGGGATTCCTGAATATTAAAAACATCACCACCACCAGCAGGATCAGCAAGGCAATATTTCTAAAGCTTCTATTTCGAAAACCTTTGTTATTAGGTTCTTTTTTCAAATTCAAACATCTCCTTTTATAAAAAATTTTGCCAATTTATGTCTAACATAAATTGCCACATAGATAATAATATAATTGCTATTCATTTTCAATATACCCAATAAATGGAAAGTTCCGGTATTTTTCATGAAAGTCCAGCCCGTATCCCACCACAAATTTATTGGGTATTTCAAAACCCTTGTATTTGATCCGGTTATCTTTTTTTCCCGGAACTTTTTTATCCAGCAGGGCACAAACCTCTATGGATTTGGGATTTCTTGCCCCCAGGTTTTTTAAAAGGTAATTTAATGTCCTGCCCGAATCAATAATATCTTCTATAATGATGACTTCCTCACCTTCGACATTAAACTCCAGATCCTTGGTAATCCTTACAATGCCCGAACTTAACTTTGGGTTGCCGTAACTGGAAACAGCCATAAAGTCAAAGACCACAGGGATGGGGATATGCCTGCAGATGTCTGCGATAAATATAAATGAACCCCTGAGTATGGAAACAAGTACTGGACTGCGCCCCTTATAGTCCTGGGTAATCTGTAAGCCCAGTTCCCTTATTTTTTCCTGCAGCGCATCTTCTGCTATGAGCACCCTGATTTTTTTGTCTTCGCAAAGGACCATTCTCTCTCCTCGGTCCTGCTTATATTCATAACTGCACATAAAGCCTCTTTTTGTCTAGACTTGGTTTTTAATAACAGTGTATATGAAGCACTTTTTTCGTATCCGCTTCGATTTTTACGCGCTCATCAATCCGAAACCCAGCAACCCATATGATTTTTTCGGCGTCTTCAAATATGGGAACCAACCCTCTTCTATGTCTGGGAATCTTCTGATCGGTAAAAAAGTCCTGGAGCTTTTTTTCTCCTCCTGTTCCCAGGGGATAAAATCGGTCTCCATACCTCCAGCTTCTAATTTTAACAGGAAATTGTATTTTATCATAATCGAGGAATGCGTCCATAGGCGAAGCGCTGCAGTATTCATTTTCATGCATAGGGCTTCTGACCTGAGCGGAAACATGAACACCGAAACCCGGGCAGAAAACACGCCTGCCGATCTCCAGGACCAGCTCCTGGGCAACTTTTTGCTTATCGAGGAGCAGCTGGTATTGCCTGGGAAGTAATTTGCTCAGCTTTAGGTTGATAAAAAACAGGCAGGCCTTTTCCTTTATGGCCAGCACATCTTTGCTAGGCTGATATTTTTTTGATTCTCCCCCTGCAAAGATGCTGCTCAGTTGGGCAATGTTTTGAAAAGTAATATCTTTGCTGCTGGCCTGGACCATGTGCAAAGCTTCTCTTATAATCCGCCTCCTTAAAGCCATCTTTTGGTCCTGCAGAAA
>PWYO01000017.1 GCA_003567835.1 Actinomycetota bacterium
GATGCAAGCAGCCTTTCAAACTTGGCAGGGAGCGTGGCCTGGGCATCCAGCTTATCGCATTGCGCAGAAGCCAATCTGACTATGGGCTTTTCCATGATCATTTAAACCTTGCCGACTATGTTTCCACCAATAGGCGTCTACCTAGATTATAAGAAATTTAAGGGGTTTTGGGCAACCCCGTTTACCCTTACTTCAAAATGGAGGTGGGGTCCTGTGGTCCACCCCGTGGTTCCAATATAGCCGATAATCTGGCCTGTTTTGACTTGCTGGCCTGCGGCGGCTGCAAAGCTAGACAGATGGGCATAAAATGTAGCCATACCCCCGCCATGGTATACCATAATGGAATTGCCGTATCCTCCCATATGCGAAGCTTCGATTACCTGGCCGGATGCTGCAGCAATGACCGGGGTACCGGTATCGTTGGCAATGTCTATCCCTGAATGAAACATGGTCGTGCCGAAAATAGGGCTGTGGCGGTTTCCGAAACCGGAAATGAGAACGCCTTGTGTGGGCCAGGCCAGCTGGCCTTGGGGTTGATTTCCGTGGCGGAGACTTTCCAGTTTTTTCTTTATTTCCGCTTCTTTTTCAGCAAGCTGCTTTTCCATGGCTATCAGGGCTTGCTTATGGTCGGTGGTTGCTGTAAGCAGCCTCTTCTTTTCCTGTTGTGCCTGGTCCAGCTCCTGCATTTTTTCTTCCTGTTCGGCTACCAGCTGCTCCAGTTCTTTTTCCTGTTCTTTTTGCCGTTCATTTAGGATATGAATATTTTGTCGGATGCTTGCCATAGCTTGCCTTTTAGTCTTGATTTCTTGAATGATTTTTGCATCCTGCTCTGCAATAAGGACCATGATTTTCAGCTTGGACAGTAAATCCATAAAATCTTCTGAGGCCATTAGGATCTGTAAATAGTGGTGTTCTCCATTTTTATAAATTTCTGCAACCCGGCAGTTTAAGCGACCAATTGTATCCTGGAGTTCTTTTTCAATATCTTCCATTTCCTTATGGGCCAATTCTAGCTCCAGGCTGGTTTTTTGAACCTGCATCCTTATATGGTCCAGTTCCCGGCTTAATTCTTCAAGCACATCCAGGACATCCAGCATATTGTCTTCTATCTGTTCTATTTCGCCGATATAGGCCTGTTCATCTTGTTTGGTCTGCTCGATCTGTTTGCTGGTTTCTTCTCTTTGGTTTTTGACATTTTCCAGCTCTTGGTCGAGGTCTTGGGCATAAGCAGGCCCCGGCGGTAGGATGGCCATGCATAATATGAAGACTGCAAAGAATACTATGAAACCCTTGTTCATGATTGCTGCATTTATAATTACAATTTTACTGCATGAAAGTTTCAGCTACTTTAATGATATATATATAAAATAAATTGTCAATATTTATAAGAATAGATATAGCTTATCTATAAATTCATCTATTGCCTGCAGAAAAGCTTCTTTCTATGCAGTGGATTGGCATATGCTGCTGATGCTCCATTGAAGGGGGGAGTTTTTCCCTTCAATGTGCATAATCAAGCAAAGCAGCTGAATGCCCAAATCCCAATCCATATAACCCTGGCATGGTAATCTGGGGTTTGGCTTTACACTTTCTCTTTCAAATGCCTTTGGTAAACCATGTGTTTGTTCTATGCAGCCTTGTATCGTGGTTGCAAAACAGCTGTTATGGTCCGGGCATTTTTTAGAAAAAGGTGTTTATAAGGTATTTTCAGCCATTTTATTATTTTGAAGGGAAGAACTGATATGGGGATTGGCAAAACTGTTATGATCGCTTAGCTTGCTTGCCCGCAGATACACTGGATTTTTAACCCCGTCGCTAGCGTATTTGGGTTTCTGCCGGGCACCTTTGGCGCAATGTTGCAGATCAGAACCATGGTACCGTTTTTGAAGCATCCTTTTGACAGGCGTAGACGGTTACACAATAGCCGCCAAAAAAATCAAAAAGGCTTCAGCCATGCTGGTCATAGAGTTTGGCCTGACCGAAGAAGCTCGTGCTCGGGGGCATACCTGACCCTAAAAAGAACCCCTGCATTGGGGCTGGTGCAGAAAAGCCTGGCTGGTTTGGGACCAATCACTGGTAGCTGTCAAACTAGGCCAAGCCGGCTGACTCCCTCTCTACAATCACCGTTTTAAGATAGACAGAATTGGTGTTTATTTTTCTGTGGCCTTCGATGGCGGAAAAAAGCATTTTTGCACCGATTTTTCCCATTTTCTTTTTGGGCTGATTCACCGTGGTTAGCCTGGGATTAGAAAATTTTGATGAGTGGATATTGTCAAAACCCACTACAGAAACCTGTCCGGGAACCTTCACATGATTGTCCTGCAGGGCCCGCATGCAGCCAAAAGCTATAATGTCTGCCTCCCCTATCAGTGCAGAAAAAGAAGCGCAACCGTTATTCTTAAGGTATGTATCCAACATGCCGTAAGCAACATTAAATTCATTGGAAAGCAAGGCATTGCTTAAAAGGCAAATTTTACTATTAAAAGCCAGGCCATTTTTTTTAAGCCCAGCCTTATACCCTTCCAGCCTTTTTTCCAAATTAATGATATTGGTGCCTTGGTATCCTACATAGGCAATCTTTTTATGCCTTAAGCTGCAGAGGTAATCCACTGCTTTCATCATAGCAGCCTTATTGTCTATAAGCACAGAAGGATGGTTTTTTACCTCCCGGTCTACAAAGACCAGCGGTACTTTCCGGGAATTGATTTCGGAAAACCTAAAATGGGTATTTTGAGAGCCGATGATGATGAAACCGTCAACACATAATGCGTTTAATTTTCGAAACTCTTCCATTTCCTGATAATCATCATAATTGGTGGAACCTATCACTATGGTATACCCCAACTGTTTGGCTTGCGCATCAATACCTTTTATAACTTCCGTATAATAGGGGTTATAGAGGTCCGCAGTAATCACACCGATGATTTTGGTCTTTTGCCTGCACAGCCCCCGGGCCATGACGCTGGGCTGGTAATGATATTGTTGTGCCAATTCCAGGATTTTCTGCTTGGTGGCCGGTTTTACATGCCTGCGCCCGCTTAAGGCATTGGATACCGTGGATGTTGAAACCCCGGCCAGTCGGGCGAGATCCTTTATATTTAATTGTTTTTTGGTTTCATTTTCCATAAAATTTGCTGCCGGGATTACTGGTTAGATTATAAAGAAGAATGGTGGCATTTAGCAATCAACCCAATATTAGCCCCCTAACCTCAGGAGCTGTGTTTTGCCTTTGCTCCTTACCACCAGTAAAAATGTTCGACCCGCTTTCTAGGCATAAAAAAACCTGCACCATGGTTTAAAACACATGGGGTCTACTTCTTTAATGTTCTCAGTGTCCATACATGTATGGTAACCCCCACTGCGATAAGAAGCAGCAGCAGCCTTACCCAGTACATGCTTACAGCAAAAACAGCGGAACTGGCAATACTTGCCCATAATAGAAAAGTAATCCCGACCTTGATTCTCAGAGTAATACTTTTTTTATAATAATAATTTTTTACATAAGCGCCGAATACCCTATTTTCAGTAATCCACCTGTGGAATGTCTTTGAGCTCTTAGCATAAAATACCACTGCCATCAAAAGAAAGGGAGTGGTGGGAAGCAAAGGCATAAGCACCCCAATTATGCCCAAAACAACACAAATTGTGCCCG
This sequence comes from Actinomycetota bacterium, assembly GCA_003567835.1. Taxonomy (GTDB): domain Bacteria; phylum Actinomycetota; class Humimicrobiia; order Humimicrobiales; family Humimicrobiaceae; genus Halolacustris; species Halolacustris primus. The sequence continues at coordinate 3,653 of PWYO01000017.1, forward strand.
CAACCCAAAAAACAATCCGCAGGATCTTATTTTTTGCCATCTTGTTCACTGCTTACATGATTCACTGCTTGCGCCAACTGTTCGATATTTTCAGTGGAAATATGGGAAACATTTTTTTCGGTTTTCATGACTTTTCTCATCAGGCCCTTTAAAAAGAAATTCAATTTGCGGAAATCAACTTCACCGCCAAAATATTGGTATCCTGCCGCTTCTTCTACTAATTTTGGAGAAAATGCATCGACAAGCTGCTGCCTGGCTTTCTCCCCCTGATGAAGGCAGCAGATAAACAGGGCTGTCTTTTTGCTCAACAATTTCTGAAGGTTTACATTCACAAAACGGGAAACCGCGGAATGCATTTTTCCGGCCATGATTGGACCACCGATAATAATCACATCATACGGTTTGATATCCGGATTTTTATTTTTACCAAGATTTTCAACGGTAACTTCCCCGGCTATTTTTTCAGCTAATATGTGAACGTATCTCTGCGTAGAACCATAACGGGTGCCGTATAGGATCAATGTTTTCACTTTCCCTCCCCACAGACCGTATTTTAAACAAAAAGATATCATAATAAAATGAACATTATTCTTATACTGCTTATGCAGCTATTTTGTGAAGCTGATTGCGTAACCTGCATGCCTGAGGACCGCTTTTGGTGCAAAAGCGGAAGAACCCTGCAAGATCCTAACAGGAATATTTTTTTTGCAGTACCGCCACACTGACTTGTTTGACGTTTAGCCTGGGCTCTTTGGCTGTATAAAAATGTTGCTTAACCGCAGCATGTAATTGAAAACCAATGGCTGCACCCATATTTTTTATGGCCCTAGCTACACCAGAAGTATGGAGGTCGCATCAGCTGAGGCGCGGTTTTGCCCAAAGATCATCAATGTTTATCAATTTCTTCTAAGAGATGGTCTATGCCTTTCTTGGAAATATTTTGTTCATCACTTAAAAAGCTGGAGACATATTCCTTTGCACCGTTATCCAGGAGATTTTCTGCTACAGATTTTATAAGGCTCCTGGAAAGTGCCTTCCGGTCTACATTGGCGGAATAGATATAGGTCTTCTCACTTTTATCCTGGCCCAGAAGTCCTTTTTCAGCCAAAGCAGTCATAGTAGACATCACTGTGGTGTAAGGGGTAAAATCCTCCTTGTTTTCCTGAATTTCTTTCTTAAGCATGGTTTCATGAACCTTGCGTACAGTAACTTTTTTTTGTTCCCATACTATTTTCATAATCTCTATCTCTAGGGCACTGATGCTGTTAAGCTTGTCTATGCCCACTCTCTGATATTTTCTTTTGGTATCTTTTTTTCTAGCCATCATGTCACCTCATATAATAATTAGAATATTTTTTGCCACTGGAATATAATAATTCTATTCTAGTCTTATTGCAAGTTTAGAAAAAATAGTTTTTAGAATAAAATTTCTAAAAAATTCCAATCTCAAATATTACTTTTATCAAATAACATACTTATATATTAATATTATACTTCAAATGGAGAGAATGCAAAAAAATAAATTAATTAATAATTTTTGTTACATTTACTTGTATATTTTGTTATAATGTTGAAAAAGGAAGGTTCCTATGGAAAATATGCAAGAGTACATCAGATGCCAAAAATTTATTTTAAAATCAGAGTTGCAGTTTACCGAATCCAATTTGGGGCTGGACATGTACCAAAGCAATTTTGTAGACAAAACCATTGACTGCGTATTTGACTCTCTTTTTAAAATCGCTGGTGAGCTGGACAAAATGAAAGCCAGCAAAAAATGATTGGTTCATTGGAGCAGACCTTATGTGGGTTTAAACTAACATAATTGGTTAAGCTCCAAAAAGAATAGGGTATTTGTCTATTCGGAGGTCCCATCCTGTGACCAAAATAAAAACTGGAGCATGTTACCCGCGCAGGGCCAATGGGCCAAGTCAGCCTTCCTGTGAGTCCATATGCAACCTTTCAGCCACCAGAAACCGAAACCAAGAATGACCGCAGCATTTGCAAACAATCTTGCTAATTGATGATAAGGGTACCCTATTTGGTCTCGGGGTCAATATGTGCCTAGAAAAACAGTACTGACCCTGTACATTGATAGGATCCTGGTTGCAAGAAAAGGCGTTGATCAAAAAACTTGTTTCCGGCACCCCCCAGATATTCCATTTGCCTATCTGCTATCATAATATACTTCAAATTCATAAATCCAGCCATGCACGATATCGCTGTTTTCCAAAAGGAACCGGACTTTGTTTGAGGTAACTGCCTCAAACATATTTTCGGTCGGTGTGGACCAATCTTCATACCATTCATCAGCAGGATCCGCGGGATATTTCAGGAAATCGTGACCGCTTTGGGTTGAAAAGATGTCAACCCAGCTATTGCCATGAAGATATTGTATCTTATACTGC